>CALVTI010000016.1 GCA_944361835.1 uncultured Clostridia bacterium | reverse complement strand
AGCAATGTCAAAGCAGATGCCACTGCCTGGCTGTCAATATTAATATCAGTGAGGGCTGTGCAGCCATAAAAGGCTTGGTTCCCAATGGTGTTTACTGAGGCTGGAATATCGAAAGAGGTCAGGCTTGTGCAGTCAAGGAAAGCATAGTTATTTATTTCTGTCGTGTCATTGTCTAGAGCCACTGAAGTGACAGTATTTTTATTTGAAAGAGCAAGAGCTATCTTGTCGCTTCCATAGTCATAATATTTTACCCCATTTGACTCTACTATTCTACTTGGCTCTGAAGCTGAAGTGTGAACAACTTTGGCATAAGAAGAAAGAAAAATTGCGGAAGAATTAAAAAAAGCCCGCGAAGACGGACCCTCATTTTTATAGACGGCTCAAAAGCGAGCGAGGCGAGGCTTAGTGTTTTATTTTTTCTTCACTCCCGCCGATAGGCGGGCGGCCCCGCAAAGCGGGGTTTGGGGTGAGGGGCGAAGCCCCTCTATGTCGCCGACAGGCGGGGTTTAAAAGGGGCAACCGCCCCTTTTACTAAGGGTGGGTGGGTGGGTGGGGAAAGCTTCGAAGACTTTACTTCTCCGTCTCAAAAGTCAGTCTGCCATCTTCGGCATCGATTATGATTGTTCCTGCCTTGTCTAACTCTCCAAGCAAAATCTTCTCAGCAATTCTATCCTCTATCTCTTGCTGGATAAATCTCTTGAGTGGTCTTGCGCCGTATTCTGGATTTTTACAACCCTGAGCCACAACTAGATTTAGAGCATCCTCTGTAATCTTAAGCTCTAGATTTTGCCTCTTTAATCTTGTGTTTATGTTGTTAATGAGTATCTTAGCTATCTTTATCAAATCTTCTTGAGAAAGCGCATGGAATACACATATGACGTCAATACGGTTTATAAACTCAGGTTTAAATTTCTTCTTTAGTGCATCGAGATAAATGTTTTTTATAGCTTCATTATCAGGCTTTTCGTTGTTTTCAATAAAGCCAAGAGACTTTGTGTGCGCTGACTGAGCGCCTATGTTGCTAGTCATGATGATGATAGTGTTTCTAAAGCTTACTACTCTGCCTTGAGAGTCTGTGAGCCTACCGTCGTCTAAGATTTGGAGAAGCGCGTTAAATATGTCTGGGTGAGCTTTTTCAATCTCATCAAATAGCACTACAGAATATGGCTTTCTTCTCACCTGCTCCGTGAGCTGTCCGCCGTCGTCAAAACCTACATAACCAGGAGGAGCCCCGATAAGTTTGGCCACAGAATGGCTCTCCATATATTCGCTCATGTCGAGCCTTATTATGTTGTTTTCATCGTCGAACATAGCCTCGGCAATAGCCTTGCTGAGCTCGGTTTTACCCACGCCAGTCTGCCCCATAAAGAGGAAGCTCCCGATAGGTCTTCTTTGGTCTTGAAGCCCTACCCTTGACCTTCTTATAGCCCTTGCGACAGCTTCTACGGCCTCGTCTTGGCCGACCACTCTCTTATGCAAAATCTCCTCAAGGTGCATGAGCTTTTCTTTTTCTGTCTCAGTAATCTTTGTAACAGGTATGCCTGTCCATTTCGAAACAACCTCAGCTATTTCATTTGCGCCAATAGATCCACTAGAGCGTTTGGCTGTCTTGTTAAACTCTTCGTTTAAAGTCTCAAGCTCATTTTCAAGATTTATGATTTGAGACTGCAATTTTGCAGCTTTTTCGTAATTTCTTTGGATCGACGCCTCATCACGATTTGCAGACAACTGCTTGATTTTTTCTTCCTTGTCTCTTATAGCCTTAGGTTTTAAATTAAAGTTCACCTTAGCTTTACTGCTGGCCTCATCTATTAGGTCAATAGCCTTATCTGGCAAACTTCTATCCGTGATATATCTGTCGCTCAGCGTAGCTGCGGCTTCTATCGCCTCAGGCGTGATCGTAATCTTGTGGAAGGCCTCGTAAGAGTCTTTTAGCCCCTTTAAAATTTCTATCGTCTGTTCTACCGATGGAGGATTTACCATGATAGGCTGAAATCTTCTCTCAAGCGCCTTATCTTTCTCAATAAATTTTCTATACTCGTCTGTAGTTGTCGCACCAATAGTTTGGAGCTCTCCACGGGCAAGATAAGGCTTGAGCATGTCTGCTGGACTCGTCTCACCCTTTTCGCTACCAGCTTGAGCAAGAGTGTGTATTTCGTCTATAAAGACTATGATGTTTTTGCTTTGAATAATTGTTTCAATTATATCCTTAAGCCTCTCTTCCATGCTTCCACGATACTTAGTCCCAGCCATTAAGCCACCTATCTCAAGAGCATAGATTACCTTGTCTTTCAAAAGCTCAGGCACATTGCCTGTCACGATAGCCTGAGCAAGCCCCTCTACTACCGCCGTCTTACCCACACCAGCCTCGCCTATGAGAACTGGGTTGTTTTTGGTCTTCCTACAGAGTATTTCTATAACTCTCTCAATCTCTTCCTCTCGGCCAATGATAGGGTCTATCTTTCCCTCTCTAGCTTTGAGAGTAATATCACTACCCATGCTTAAAAGCTTTTCAGGAAGAGTGCTCTTCATTCCACCACTTGAAGGCGTAGGTTCGGCGCTCGGTGAACTCTGCCCTTGCAAAAGAGCAAGTGTCTTAGACTTCATCTCGCTGATATTTGCCCTATAGTATGACACAAGTAATCTATACGCAAAAGACCCCGTGCTTGAAAGTATGGCATAGAGAATATGTTCAGTCCCTATAAAATTGTGACCTAGCTGCATCGCCACAGTTTGGGCCACTCTAAAGAGCTCTTTTACTCTTGGCGTATACTCCACCTCACCAAAAACTTCCATGCCATCAGCGTTTTCCTCAAGTATATTTTCAAGACTCTCAGGAGTTATGCCGAAGCTAGCTAAAACTTTTGACGAAGCGCATTCGCTCGTCGAAGCTAGGCCATAGAGAATATGCTCTGTCCCGACTTCAGCGCTTCCATATTTAACCGCAATCTTTGCGGCACTTTTTATGACTTTCCCAGCCACATCGGAAAATGAATTTAAGTTGTTCATTCAAAACCTCCAAACAAATTATAGAACAAATTTTCAAAAAGTCAAGAGCTTTGTAATAGTTTCTTTACTTTTATTATAGACAGTTTCTATATCCTCACCAATGTAATATTTTCCGTTTTCGTAGAGAATTTTGCCACCCACCATAGTGAGGTATACATCGCTTGACTTAGCTGAGTATACAAGGTTTGAGATAAGGTCGTTTTTAGGAAAGTGATGAGGAGAATTTGTGTCTATTAAGATTATGTCCGCCTTATACCCTTTCTTTATTTCTCCTACCTTCTCAAGGCCTAATGCTCTGGCGCCATTCTTGGTCGCCATATCGAGCACCTCTTTGGCTTTTACTATACTTCCATCATATAGTGACGCCTTACTCAGCGTTGCGACCAAAAACATCTCCTTAAACATATCAAGCGAGTTATTGCTTGCCGCTCCGTCCGTGCCTATGGCCACATTTATGCCATTTTGCATAAAAGTATAGACAGGTGCAATACCAGAAGCTAGTTTTAAATTGCTGGACGGACAAGTCGCAATGCTCACATCATAATCTGCCAAAATTCTTATATCGTCCTTGTCCATATGCACGCAGTGATACGCAAGACAAGGCCTGTCCAGAAAGCCCAAACTCTCAAGATATTCAGGCGGAGTCTGCTCGTTTTTGACAGTGCAGTCGCCGACCTCTTTGAGCGTTTCACTAAGGTGTAGAGATAGCCTAAGGTTATGCTTTTTAGCAAAACTCACCATCAGCTCTAACTCTTCCTCTGTAATAGTGTAAATCGAATGAGCATAGAGAACGGGAGAGATATTTCCACCCATGAGCTTCAGCTCACTTTCCCACTGAGAGATATATTCTTTTTCGCTCAGTTTTTTTGTCGGGTGAGGCCCAATGCAAACTCTAGCTCTCATTCCGCTCTTTCTAATAGCTCTCACCATGTCTGGTATGGAGTAATACGCCTCTTCAAAGGTCGTTATGCCTGCCCTAACATACTCAGCTATGCCTAGCATTTCGCCCCAATATATGTCTTCTCCGCTGAGCTTTTCTTCGAGCGGGAAAATCTTTTCAAAGAGCCACTCTTCAAGCTTTAAATCATCACCGACTCCTCTAAAGAGCGTCATGGGCGTGTGCGCATGAGCGTTTATAAAGCCTGGCATCAAGATGTTTCCCTTGACGTCTATTACTCTATCCGCCTCAAAGTCCAAGCTTTCTCCCACGCCTTGTATTATGTCGCCATCTACCGCCACCTCATCTTTTTTAAGCTCGCCACTAGTATAGATGAGAGCGTTTTTGAATAAAAATTTCATAATTTGACTCCAGTTGTCATATTTAGTTTGCTAGTCTTATTATATCTTCTAACGGGAGGAAAAGGCAAATGAAAGATAGGGTTATTTTACATTGCGACGCCAATAGTTTTTACGCTTCTGTCGAGTGTGCTCTAAATCCAGAACTGAGAGACAAGCCTCTTGCTGTGTCTGGAAATCCTGAAAAGCGCACTGGCATAATTTTGGCCAAAAATGAGATAGCTAAAAAATACAACATAAAGACTGGCGAGGCTATATGGGAAGCAAAAGAAAAATGCCCTTCGCTCGTCTGTGTCTTCCCTCGCCATGATGTGTACGAAAAGTTTTCGAAAAAACTTCAAGCTATATACGAGTCCTACACTCCATATGTCGAAGCCTTTGGAATAGACGAATGCTGGCTCGACATAACTGAGACTGAACACCTTTTTGGCGGAGCCATGAAAGTGGCAAATGAGATACGAGAGAGGGTCAAAGCTGAGCTTGGTATAACCGTCTCTATTGGCGTGAGCTTTTGCAAATTATTTGCAAAGCTCGGGAGCGACCTTAAAAAACCCGATGCGGTGACGCTACTCTCTCGCTTTAGCTTCAAACAGCTCACCTACGACCTCCCTATCTCTTCGATAGTCGGCATAGGCCGGCGTATGGAGCTCAGGCTAAACAAGATGAACATTTTTACTCTTGGAGACCTCGCTAAAGTGCCTGAGGAGCTTCTTGTGAGCAAGTTTGGGATAATAGGCAGGCAAATGAGCCAAAAAGTGAGAGGCTATGATGATGACGAAGTAAAGAGCCTTTATGAAGAGGCCCTGCCTAAGAGCGTAGGCAACGGTACGACGACAATAATGGACATCTCAAGCGAGCAGGAAGTCAGGGCTGTAATAGTCTATCTTTTAGACCAAATCTGCTCTAGAATGAGAGCAAAAAACCTCTGCGGTTCAACCATTTCAGTCTCAATAAAAAACTGTCTGCTTCGTTCTGTCCACCACTCTAGAAGCCTAAGCTTCTTTACAAATTCTGTCATCGACCTTAGAGAAGAGGTCATGAGCCTTATAGATAGTTTTTGGGACTATGATGAAAAGATTAGGGCTTTAAGAATATGTGTGTCTGGCCTTGCAAAAGCAAATTTTGTGCAGAGCTCTCTCTTTGAATACTCCTCAAATAAAAAGATGAGGCTAAACTACACCATAGATTTTTTAAGAAACAAGTATGGGAAAAATATAATAAAACTAGCCGACTCGTCAGCTAGCTTTATAAACGCGATATAGTTATGTAATCATTTAATGACTTTTTTTCTAAAAATAAGCTTCAAAAGTGCGCTCAAAAATTTTGGAGCTTTAAAACAGACTATCCTCATATCTCTTACCTCTCTGCTTTATAATATGCAGCGCTGAGATTATTTGCCATTCCTTAAAAGCTCGATAGCTTCTTTTCTAGACCTAGCGTTATAGACATATGAGCCACTGACCAAGATGTCTGCCCCAGCTTCAAAGAGGCTACTTGAGACCTCTGGAGTTATGCCTCCGTCAACCTCTATCAAAATTCTTTTGTCTCCCACAAGAAGCTTTGCCTCTCTTACTCTTTCTGTACTTGTATCCAAAAATTTCTGCCCGCTTTTGCCTGGCTCAACGCTCATTATGAGGATAAGGTCAACATAGGGCAAAATATCTTTAAGTGCGCCAACTTCGGTCTCTGGAACGATGCTTACGCCAGCTAATACTTTGGCTTTTCTTATCTTCTTTAAGTTTGAGATGAGCTTTGATTTTTTCATAGCCTCATAGTGAAGCGTAACAATATTTGCTCCAGCCTCAATAAAGGCCTCAATGTCTGGGCTCAAAGCCATCAAGTGGCAGTCAAGCGGAATGAGCGAGTTTTTTCTCAAAGCCCTGACTTCTCTAGCCCCTATAGTCTCCCTCTCGACAAACTCTCCGTCCATGACGTCGACATGCAGAAGGTCGGCGCTCTCTTCTAGCTCTTTTGCGTAACTGACAAGCTCTTCAAGTGACCTCACAGGGTCTGTCGAGGGTGCAATTTTCCTAACCATGAGTCTTCCTCCAATTTTGTTTCAAATTAGCCATTATGCTCTTATATCTAAGGTATCTGCCCTTATCCAGCTTGCTTTCCCTGACAGCTTGTCTCACGCCACAATCTTCTTCTTGAATGTGCTCGCAGGAACGGTATTTGCAGTTTTTGGCAAAGCTGATAAAGTCTGGGTAATATGTCCAAAGCCTTGAATAATCTACATTTAAGAGAGTCTCGTCTAGAGCTGTAAAGCCTGCCGTGTCGGCAAGAAAAGTTTTGGGTCCAAGCAGGTAGAGCTGGGCGTGGCGCGTCGTGTTTTTACCCCTCTTTATCTTTTGAGAAAGCTCGCCTTCTAAAGCCGAAGCTTCTGGCACAAGTGCGTTTATGAGAGCTGATTTCCCCACAGCAGATTGACCAGCAAAGGCGCTGACTTTTCCTTTAAAAAGTTTTTTTAGTTCTTCCAAGTTCTGCCCAGACTTTGCAGAAACTTTTATCACCTTCAAAAAAGAGTACGCTTTCAAATCGACGTCATCAAGGTCTAGCTTGTTTAGACAAAGCACAGGCTCTACATTGTTTATCATGCAAAACAAGATTAGTTTGTCCACTATCATAAAGTCAGGCACAGGCTCGCTAGCCACAACTATTATGAGCTGGTCAAGATTTGCAAGCGGAGGCCTTATTAGAAGATTTTTTCTTGGCAAAACATTTTCTATGACTTTGTCAGCCTCGTTCAGCTCAACTTCGTCTCCTACAAAGACGCCTCCATCTTTCAAGTTTTTTCTGCAAGAAAAATCAAACTCTCCCTCTCGAGTCCTCACCCTAAAAAGATTTGAAAAAATTTTGACAACCTTTCCTTGCAAAACTTAATCTCCTTAAATATGCCATATATGGTGTATTATGAAATAAAATACATACAATTTATTGTAGAATGTTTATATGCTCAAATGTGCGACCATTTAAATAATCTCTTATCATCAGTCGTTTAGATGACGGAGCCTGGAGCTCTTCTATCTCAAGCGCGCCCTCCCCGCACTTGATGAGCAGACGCCTATCTGTATCAAAAATGTCACCAGGCCTCAAGCTCTCATCAGCCTCTACTACCTTAGCAAAATATACCTTATACTTTTCTCCTTTATACAAAAAATAGCAGACAGGGTTTGGATTAAAAGCTCTAATTTGATTAACAAGTGTGCTTGCTTTTTTGTTAAAATCTAAGAGCGCATCTTCTTTTTTTAACATCTTCGTAAAGGTCGCTTTGGTGTGGTCCTGCGGAGTAAAAGTCGCTTTCTTTTCCTCTATAAGGTCA
The DNA here is from genome assembly GCA_944361835.1 of uncultured Clostridia bacterium. Classification (GTDB taxonomy): domain Bacteria; phylum Bacillota; class Clostridia; order Christensenellales; family UBA1242; genus Caccopulliclostridium. Next base: position 12,540 of record CALVTI010000016.1, on the reverse strand, counting down.
AGCGCTTTAACCAGGAGTCCGCCTCCCAGCGCTCCCATTTTTCTAAACAAGCTTTGGCTCGTATCATTCTCCTCTATCGCTATCTTCTCCTGAAGAATAATATCGCCCGAGTCGACCTCATAGGCCATTTTCATGATAGTAATGCCCGTCTCTTTATCGCCATTAAGAATGGCGGTCTGGATAGGAGACGCGCCTCTATACTTTGGCAGAAGCGAGCCATGGACATTTATTGGAAGAGCTATGTCCAAAATCTCTTGACTCAAAATTTGGCCATAGGCTGCCACGGCAAACACGTCTGCATTAAGAGCCTTCAAGTCTTCTACTCCGTCTCTTCTCACCTTCTCAAACTGAAAGACTTCTATGCCGTGCTCTCTAGCCAAAAGTTTTACAGGCGGGCTCAAAAGCTTTTTACCTCTTCCTGCCTCTTTATCTGGCTGACACACGACAGCGACGACCTTATGGTGAGAGCTCAGCAAGGCCTCTAGGCACTGGCACGAAAACTCTCCCGTTCCAAAAAACACTACTCTCATTTGTTGTCCTTTAAATAATCTATAAAGAGAATACCATTTAGGTGATCTATCTCATGACAAAAGCATCTTGCAAGATATTTTTCTCCGCTGATTTTAATATCATAACCATAGCGGTCTTGAGCCTTAACTGTGACTTTCATAGGTCTCCAAACTTTCTCCTGAACGCCTGTCACGCTAAGACAAGCCTCTTCGTCATAGTCCTTTCCGCTTGAAGCTACGATTTCTGGGTTTATGAGCTCAAAGTAGTTTCCGTTGACTTCGACGACTATAACTCGTTTTAAAACGCCGACTTGTGGCGCAGCAAGACCCATGCCGTTGTTTTTACGCATGGTTTCTTTCATATCATCAAGGAGCGTCCAAAGACCCTCGTCAAAGTTTTTGACGGGTTTTGAAATTTTTCTCAGGGTCTCATCTCCCACTTTTACAATGTTGCGCATTGCCAAGTTACTCACCTCTTTTTAGCTCAAGTTTTGAGGGTCTATCTCTACAAAGATAGACGCCTTAGACGACTTGAATTCGTCACAGATTTTGTATATCTCTTTTATTATATCATCTTCCTTTGATTTTGTAAACCTCATTAAAATTTGGAAGCGTGTCTTGTTTTTTATTCTCGAAATCGGCGACTTCATGGCGTCTAGATAGAAAAAGTCACTTCTATGCGATGAGAAGACATCACAGACCTTTGAATATATGTCTTTTACTGTGTCTTTTGCCACCTCTTCCTTCTCGCTAGTCACTAGCACTCTTAAAATAGTGGAGAACGGCGGGAAATGAGTCACCTCTCTTAAATTTATTTCTTTATTGTAAAAGGCTTTGTAATTATAGTTTGAAGCAAATTTGTAGACGTAGTGACGCGGGCTATAGCTTTGAAGAATAACCTTGCCTTCAGCCTCACTGCGACCTGCCCTACCACTCACTTGAGTCAAAAGTGCAAAGGCTCTCTCTGTGCTTCTGTAGTCACTTTGGTAAAGGCTCTGGTCAGCGTCTATTATACCTACGAGAGTGACATCAGGAAAGTCATGACCTTTGGCTATCATTTGCGTGCCGACTAAAATAGAGGGCTTTGTGTTGCCAAACGTAGCCAAAATTCTTTGGTGGGCGTCTTTAGACTGAGTCGTGTCATTGTCCATTCGATAAATTTTTACATTTGGGAAAAGTTCTTCCAGCTCTTCTACGACCTTTTGCGTGCCTATAGCGCCTTGTTTTATATAGCTGCTCTTGCAGTTTGGGCAAACCGTCAGCGCCTTATATCGCTTTCCGCAATAGTGACATTTGAGCCTATCTTCTGCCTTATGATAAACGAGAGTAACGTCACAATCTGTACACTTTGCGACATACCCGCACTCCTTGCACATAAAAAACGAAGTAAAACCTCTCCTGTTTAAAAACAAAATGGCTTGTCTTTTTTCGTTTATACATTTCTCAAGTTCATACTTGAGTGCGCGAGAAAATATGCCCGTGTTTCCCTCTCTTATCTCGTTTAGCATATCTACAATCTGGATTTTAGGCATCTCTCTATTGTTTACCCTGGCTGGGAGCTCCAGGAGCTTATACTCGCCCTTTTCAGCGTGATAGAAGGACTCAATGCTTGGCGTAGCACTGCCTAATATTAGTGGGCATGAGTTAAACTTACTTCTAAACAAAGCTATGTCGTGGGTCTTGTATCTAGGGTTTGTTTCGCTTGAGTAAGAGCCGTCGTGCTCTTCATCAATGATGATTATGCCAAGGTTTTCTACTGGCGCAAAGATGGCCGACCTTGCCCCGACTACTACCCTCGCCTCACCCTCGTGAATTCTCCTCCATTCGTCGTAGCGTTCGCCTGAGGAGAGCCCGCTGTGAAGAATGGCGACATTGTCTCCAAACCTGCTTTTAAAATTTGAAAAAATTTGTGGAGTGAGAGAAATTTCTGGCACGAGCATTATGGCCGTCTTGCCTTCTTTTAAAACTCGCTCTATGAGAGACATGTATACTTCTGTCTTACCACTGCCCGTTACGCCAAAGATGAGATATGTCTGTTTCTCGTCGAGTTTGACAGCTTCTATAGCTCTTTCCTGCTCCTTGGTGTGTTTGAACTTTGGAGGCTGAACAACCAGGCTCTTTGGCGCTCTATACACCTCGGTGTCCTCTATTTTTAAAATGCCCATGTCGCTGAGCTTTTTTATGTATGCACTATACTTTTCATAGTCGCTTAAGAAATAAGTTTCGCCATTCTTAAGCAGGCCTAAAAACTCTCTTTGAGCCGTGGCAGACTTTCTTGTGCTATTAAAAAGCTCTTCTAGATTTACATCATCATTGAGCCTAAACTGTTTCTTGGTCTTGACTTTAACCCTGCCCGTCCTCATCTCTGCCGGGATAAAGAGCCTTAAAGTGTCAGCCAGCCTCAAGTGATATTTCTCTCGCATGTAGTCTTTTAAAAGAAGCATCTCATCATTTATGGCCTGGAAGTCATCAAGCGCCCTTGAGATAGGTTTTAGTCTCTCCTTCGAGACCTTTGAAGACTCTTTGAGTTTTACGACAAAGCCTTCGATGTATCTCTTGCCAAAAGGCACGCTTACTCGCGTGCCTACTTTTATATTCAAATTCTCGGGAACTATGTAGTCAAAGACTTTATCTACTTCACTCGAGGTGATATCGACTATAACCTCGGCTATCATAAGTTCTCCAAAATTTCATTTAGCGTATCGGCGTCACTAAGGAGTTTGCCTGCGCCTAAAATTGTGGCAGTTTCGGCGTTGTCTGCGACTTTTACAGGAATTTTTAAGGCCTTAGAGAAAAATTCGGCTACCCCTGAAAGCCTAGAAAGCCCTCCAGTTAGGAGAAGTCCGTTTCTTGAAATGTCTCCACTCATCTCTGGCGGACAGAGGTTTATTGTCGTCTGCAAAACTAGAAAAATCTCTTCAAAATATGGCACTAGGCTCTCTCTTATGTCTCTTGAAGAAACGACTATGCTCTCTGGCATCTTGGTAGTCGTGTTCACTCCTACCACCTCTGTGCTAAGCGTGTCATTTTCAAAGAGTGAGCCTATTTCTATCTTTAGTTTCTCTGCGCTCGCCACGCCGACCAAAACTCCTTTTTTGTCTGCAAGCTGAGAGGCTATAGCCACGTCCATAGCTCTTCCTCCAATGCCAAGGCTCGCGCCTTTGACAATGGAATTGAGGTTTACGACTGCGACGTCACAAACACTGCCTCCTAGTGAAGCTATGAGCTGAACTTTGGAAGTATGAACTCTCTCGCCTGCTCCAAGCAAGGCACAAATGACTTGTGGCACAATCACAACGTCTTTTATGCCAGCTTTGTAACAGACATTTCTGTAGACGTTTTTCTCCTCTTCAGGAGTGCCACAAGGCAAAGAAATAAGAGCATTAAACTTTTTTAATGCTGACTTATTTATCTTGTTTAGGAATGACCTCAGTAGAAGCGCCATATAGTCTTCGCTTCTCACCACGCCTTCACTGAGCGGGCTGAAGATGGTAATGTTTTCCGCCGTCTTGCCTTGGAGGGCTTTGGCTTCATTCCCCACCCCGACCACTCTATACTCTTCTTTTGAGGTGTTTACTGCAATCAAACATGGCTCTTTGAGCACAAGGCTCTTTTGAAAAATCGATATGTTTGAGCCACCAAAATCTATTGCTATATCAAATTTCAAATTTTCTCCTATGCGAGCGTAATTTGCGCCTCATGAGTTACGCCTGCTCTTTCGTACTCAACCGTCACACTATCTCCAACGCTTGAGTTTAACATCGCATAAAGTATATCATTTCTCTCTTCAATAATCCAAACGCTTGAATCGGCGAGCGTAATCTTCTTTATAACATCGCCCGTAGTCAAACTGCCTGAGTTTGAAATGACATAAACGCCCTCTCCCTCAAAGTCTACATTTAGTGAGCTAGCCATAAGGCTGTCGCAGCCCTGCACTCCAAGCTGAGGAATAGAATATGTGTCATTATTCTCAACAAGCTGAGTTATGACCTTCATAGCAGGATAGATTGGAACGGCAAAATAAAGTCCGTTTGCTACATTTGTACCTGAGTCAACCATACCTAGGGTATTTAGACCTATAAGCTTTCCATTTAAATCAAATAGCGGCCCTCCGCTTGAGCCTGAGCTGATTGGAGCAGTGTGCTGGATAAGGTCTTCATAGTAGTTGCCGTTAGAGTAAGAAGTACGCTTAGCCGTGCTACTTACATATCCTATAGACACGGAGTTTTGAAGCGCATACTCCATAGGAGTGCCTATTGTGATAATCTCTTCCAAAAGGTCAAGTTTGTTTGAGCCCTCAATCCATCTATCTTCCATCTCTACAAACGGAAGGTCTGGATACTCGCACTTTAATATCGCCATGTCAAAATTTATGTTGTACCAAAGAATTTCACAATCGTAGGTGTTTGCATATTCGTTTGTGACAATGTGAGCTTCATAAGAGTTTGGGTTTTTGATAACATTCTGCACTACATGGTAGTTTGTCACCACATAACCTCCCATATATATCGCCACACCACTTCCGTGGCCTGTGCGAACGCCTTGCCCATTGTTGACGGTAATCGTTACGCATGCGTCTAACAAACTCTCAGCTACTTCGCCAGCCGACATATTTGAACTCACGCTAATAGGCGTCGTGTTTGTAACGACTACGGTTTGTTTCTTCTCATCATCAGGTGAAAAACTCAAAGCGCAACCCGTGAGGCCTAAAACTGTAAGCATAAGCATTGCGCAAATTGCAAAGATTTTTTTCTTCATTGTTCTTCCTCCAGTGCTTGTTAATTAAAAGCATATAAAAAGCACGCTTTCCTAGTAATTATATTACATTTTTGGAAAAGCATGCTAATAAATTATATTATTTCTATAAATTTTTTAAATACCTTTTTGAAAGTCGGTCCAAGCTTCATGCCTTCCATAATTTCAAAACTAGCATCGTGGCTCACCACAGTTTTAAGTATGACCGAGTCGCCTAAGATGTCACAACAAATGTCGTTTACGACCTTTGTCCTAGACTTGTCTAGCTGGTCTGCAAGCTTTATGAGCACGCCCATCTTCCTCACAGCTTCTAAGTCGTCTTCAGTCAAGATATCTTTATATTTTATCCAATCTGCAAGATTAAAGTCCTCAAGGTTTTGACACTGACAGGCAAAGGCTGCAAGCAAAATCTCCTTCTGCGAAACACCGTTTAGCCTTGAGTTTAGAATGACGTTAAAGCTATATTTTGTGTGATTGTCAAACTTTATCCTCTTCCCGCAATCGTACATTGAAGAAGCTATTCTAAGAGGTTTTACATAGCCTCTAGGAAGCTTGTGAATGACTTTTAGCTGTTTGAAGAGCATGACTGCCACATTGTATACCTGCTCTGTGTTTGAGCCCTTTCTGTCATTAAACGCTCTTATTGTATCTAAGCTGTAGCCGAGCATATCGCTAAATGGCTTGTCGTTTGCCTCTGGCACAATTTGATTGTAGATTATTCCCTCTCTCATGCCATCAGCAGAAACTGTAATTTGAGGAATATCAAACAGTTCTGTAATAGCCTCAAAAATACATATTCCACTTGTCAAGACATCGACACTTTCGCTTGAGACACCTTTTAGCTTCTTAGTCTTGTCAAGCCCTACCTCTTGCACTACCTCAAACACTTTTTTATAAACTTCACTAGGCACAATGTAGTTGTTCTCTATGTCTAGAGGATAGTGCGTGAGCTTTTTTGCGAGCTTTGAGACACTAGCAAAAACTGTGCCAGCTCCAACAAACTGAGTTTCCGGGTCAAGATTATTGATAAACCCGTCTTTTTTTATCTCCTTCTTCATAAAAGCTTTCATCTTAGAGATAGTCTCTGGGTCATTTTTACCATCACTATTGAAAATTTCAAGAAGGGTGTTGTAGCCGTAAGGAAGCATGGACTGCGAAAGAATGTTTCGCCTATTATAATGTATGAGTGAAGTCGATGACGGAGCAATGTATATGATAACTCCCTTTGGCACATCGACTGAGTTGACTACTCCAGAGTATATAGCTTTGAGCTCGTCTTCTTTTGAGAAAATATTTATACTAAAGCCCGTGTTGTTGTAGACTTCCTCTAAAAAGCTCTTTTGGTTTTTAGCTTCGCCAAGAAAGGATTCTGCGACTGCAAAAGTCTTTGTAATCTCGTTTTTATCGCAGAGCTTTCTATACATCTTCAATATACTCAAACTGTCTTTGAGCTTACTTGGTTTTATAAGCCCATCTCGCTGAACATCCTCCCCGAGTTTTACAATCTCGCTTATATCGTCGAAAATATTGAAATATGTGTTTTCTATCTCAATCATGACCAACCTATGAAAATTTTGGCCAATCTGCACCAATGCTACTTTTTCCAAATTTATATCACCTTTTTAATAGTTTATCTTGATAGCTGAAACAGGGCAAGTCGCCTCACACGAGCCACATTTAATACATTTGTCAGGATTGATGCTCGCCTTGCCGTCGCTGTCAAAACTGATAGCTCCAACAGGGCAAATCTCAACGCACGCCCCACAGCTGATACACTTTTTCTTATCTACCATGGTCTTCTCCTTTTTCGCCTTATGATAGCATAGTTTTTGAGGTTTGTAAACTAATTATTTGCACTATTTTCTTTAAAAACTTTGACAAATTCAAATATGGCGAGCACTATCAAAAACACGCCAAAGATTATTCTCAAAACCTTACCGCTCACTAAATTTGCCAGCAGTGCTCCTCCCACTGAAAAAATTACTCCGCCCAAAATTATTGGAAAGATGTTTGAGCTGTCTATCATCTTGTTTTTGGCGTGGATGATTATAGCTATTACCGCCATTAAAAGGAAAGATAGAAGATTGAAACCTTGTGCCACTTTTTGGTTAAAACTAAGAAAAATTGTCAACAATGGAATGAGGAGCGTTCCGCCGCCCATACCCATGCCTCCAAAAACTCCAGCGATTAGGCCAAATAATATAAGTAAAAATATGTTCATATATTCTCCTAAAACAACATTCTAATTCCAGCCGCAAGCATAATTATGACAAAGATTATTCTCACCACTTTGCCACTTAACTTTTTTAAAAGAAATGCTCCAACTATTCCGCCCGCCACAACGCCAATGGTGACATACAAAAGGTTTATCCAGTCTATTCGCGTCTCGAGCGCATAGACGATACTGCTGACGACCGATATTGGCAAGATTACTGCTATGGCTGTAGCGTGAGAGCGCTTGTTGTCGAGCTTTAGAGCCTTTTCTAAAAGCGGAACAGCTACCATGCCTCCCCCTCCACCAAAGAAGCCGTTTATAAACCCAATTATCATTCCCGTGCCCAGCGTGAGCCAAAATCTTTTTTTGTCTTTTTTCTTCACGAAAATATTATTTATCAATGTCAAAAAAATATTTGATTTTATGAGTCGTTTGTTATATACTAAGCGAGTTAAAACTTAAAAGCAGGTGCAAAAATGACAAAATCTAAAACTAAAACGATTATTTACCTACTGTGTCTATGTTTAGTTTCTATAGTTTTCCAATTTGTTGGAGCAAACTTAACATACGCTAGTTCTAACACTGTTCCTTTTGAAAGTGTTAGTCTTTCAAATCAAAACTTTGACTCTTCTCCAAACACGACGACGCTCGACTCCAACCCTACTGGCTGGTCCACACTCAAGACTTCGAGTAGCGCGCTGTCTGGAATTATAAATGTAAACGCTGAAAAGTTTGGTGATAACTACGAGCAATACGGCTTGACCCAGGGCACTAACCCAGGCAAGAAGAGTAGCGCATTTGACGATAAAGTTTTGATGATAAATTCTTCAAACACGGCTGGCGTCAGCACAGCCACTCTTCAAGGCTACGAGTCTTCAAGCATAACTTTTCACGCAAACTCTTACTATATCGTGACAGTTTACGCTAGAGCTCTTGACGGCGCTACTGGAACTATCTATCTTACAGGAATAGAAGATGACTTTAGCCAAAACTATATAAATGTTACGAACAACTATTGGACTGAGTACCAGCTATATATCTCAACAGGAAGCTCAAGCATCACTTCGACAATAGAGCTTTGGCTTGGACAAAAAGAAAACACTACCTCAAATGGAGCTGTCTTCTTTGACCAAATTTCTATAGACAAATGTCAAGAAAACTATTATCAAGAAAACTTGTACGCAGGCAAGACGACCCAAGCCATTGACCTAGAGGTGGCAGACTTCTCTGTTGTTAAAAACTATGTGTTAGGTGCTGTTACAAACGCAGACTTTGAGACTGGCACAAAAGAAGGCTGGGAGCTCGCTAGCGACTATCTCCCTGCTTCAGCAATCGCTGAGGTTATGAACCTCACGACTCAAGCCGACATGACTTCATATGGCCTGACCTACCTCGGTTCAAACAACTCCTACAACAACACTTTTGGTCTCGTGCTCTCCAGTGACGAAGCTGTAGCGTTTGGATATAAGTCTTCAACTATTACCTTACCAATGCATGGTATTTACAGAATTTCTGTCTCGGTTAAGACAGATAATATCTCAGGCAATGCACATATCATCTTAAATGAGAATAACGACATAAATGAGTTTTATGCAGACAGAGACGGCAGTGGAGCCATCATTGAGGACACGGTTTTAGACTTCTATACTCCTACCTCAAACACCATAAGCATAAACTCGACTGCAACAAACAATTTTACAAACAACTATACCACTTGCTCCTTCTACGTCTACGGTGATTCTAGATACAGCACTTCGTTTAACTTAGAGCTGTGGCTTGGAAGCAGTGATGAGCCTAGCTCGGGCACAGTCGTTTTTGACGACATTAAAGTAGAGAGCATTAGCTATGAAGAATATAACTCTGTTACTGCTGGAGACACTGATGTCAAAGTTGATATATCTACCATATCAGGAACACCTAGCTTTACAAACGGAGCTTTCAATACCGTAATAAATCAAGACAGCTCGCTCGTCTACCCTCTCCTCCCTAGCGATTGGACAAGGGCTGCGGTGGAAGACGAAGAATACAGCGCATGGGGCGTAATAAACACCTACACTGAGCTCTATGAGAGCATTAGAGTCAGCCAACTTGAAGGTTACACAAACCCAGGCAATCCAAAGCGTGGCACTGCTATAACACCTATCACAGACACAAACAACATTCTAATGATTTGGAACAAAGGCAGAACTTACCAGACTATTGAAAGCCCAACCTTTACTGCCTCAGCCAACACTACAACAATCTTGAGGTTTGACTATAAAACCATCTCAGGCCTTGAAAACGACAACATATTAGATGTCTTGCTCGTTGACTCAAATGGCAACACCATAAGCCTTGACGCTGGGCTTTCAGCCAGCGACTGGTCAAAGTATGAAATAGCTATAAAAACTGGCTCGGCAGAGAAGACTTTTAGAGTTCAATTAAGACTTGGAACTAGTGAGGCTCAAGTCAAAGGCGTGGCATACTTCGACAACTTTGAGACGACTACTACTGAAGAGACTACTCTCACAAACGTCGTAGATTACACAGACAACGGCATGAACCTCTACGACGAACTTAATGAAAACGGAACCTACACTCCTCTCGCCTACACAAGCACGCTTGAAAACGGAACAAATCCATCTACTGGCAACCCTGTAGCTTTTGGCGGAATAATTAAGCCAGATGACAATATCTTTGGCGAAGAAGGATATAGTGACAAAAATCTTTTCATAATAGTTACAAATGGCGCAGCGACCTACTCTATTACTTCAAATGATACCATCGCTCTTGAAGCTGGAAAATATTATGTGTTTAAAGTTCAAATAAAGACAAACTTGCCTGTATACTCAGGCGAAGCTGGAAAACAAGCGTATGGCGCAGAATTTAGCTTGACAGGCATAGATGACCTGCTCTCCACAATTGTTTCAAACGACAACTATATCGAGTACAAAATATATGTAAACGCGGTTGAAGCGACTAATGTCAGCACGAGATTTGCTCTTGCAAGTGACACGATTGACAACATTGGTAGAGCTTACTTCTCAGACTTCAGTTATGAAGAGATAACCCAAGCGGCATACGACGAAGCTCAAACTCAAAGCATTCCAAACAGCGTGTTCACACAGACTGCTACTCCAACTGAAGATGAACCTGAGACTCCAGAGCCTACGAATTTCAACTGGCTGATTATCCCTTCCCTCATCTTCGGGCTCGCGATAATTATAGCCATTGTGGGCGCAACTGTTAGAAAGGTTAAGTTTAAAAAGAGAGAAAAGAAAGAAATAAGCGAATATAATCGTACGACAACTCTTCATAGAGACGTGGTTAGAGTTGAGGCTGAAAAGAGAAGAGACGCAAGACTCAAAGAGCTCGACAGTCAAATTGAAAAACTTGAGCAAGAAAAAGCTGAGCTTGATGAAGCAAACAAACAGCGTGTAGCTGAGTCAAGAAAAGCTCATGGTAGACAGCTCACAAGAGAGGACGAAAAAGAGTTTAGGCTCTACGCTTCAAAGCACACAAAACTTCAAAACGCTATAGACAAACTCAAACAAGAAAAAGAGCTCACAAAGACTCCAGAGTATCTCCTCACAGAAATGAGAAAAATCCGCAAAGGAAAATAAAAATAGCCCCCGCCAAACGGCGGGGGTGTTTTTTTAACGTGCGTCAGAGGCGGACTAAAGACGCTCCCGCTCGCAATGACACGAGAGGGTGGCTTCGAGGGCTCTGGCAAAGACAGGCTAAAACGAAAAAAGCCCGCGGAGACGGACTTTTATTTTTATAGACGGCTCAAAAGCGAGCCAGACAAGGCTCGGCGGGTCGGACTCCGCAGGAGCGTACTAGGCCGTACGTGACTGTGGAGACCGGCCCGACAGAAACGCAGTATGGCGACGCTTTTCAGGCGTCTAGGGGTGGGCGGGTGGGAAAACCTTCGAAGCCTTGCCTTAGCACCACTCCAAGATTTGTTTGACTTAAAAGTTTTTAGTTTGATATACTAAAACTTAGGAGCGAAAATGAAAAGATATATAAATGTAGACGGAAATACCGCCACTGCAAAAATAGCTTATTTCATGAGCGAAATAGCTGAAATTTATCCAATAACGCCTTCAAGCACAATGGCCGAACTTTGCGACGAATGGGCTGTTGAGGGCAAAAAAAATCTTTTTGGAAATCCTCTAGTTGTACGAGAGATGCAGAGCGAAGCTGGCGTCGCGGGAGCTGTTCATGGCAGTCTGTCTGCCGGCGCACTAACCACGACTTTTACCGCAAGCCAAGGCCTGCTTTTGATGATACCAAATATGTATAAAATTGCTGGCGAGCTTCTGCCATGTGTCTTTCATGTCTCAGCAAGGGCGCTATCTACCCATGCTCTTTCCATCTTTGGCGACCATAGCGACGTCATGGCCACACGTTCTACAGGTTTTTGTATGCTCTGCTCTAACAGCGTTCAGGAAGCCCAAGACCTCGCCTTAGTCGCTCATATTGCAAGCCTAAACTCAAGTCTGCCATTCCTCCATTTCTTTGATGGCTTCCGCACTTCGCATGAAGTCCAAAAGATAGAAGACATAAGCGAGGAAAAGATAAAGACTATAATTCCTTATGATAAAATAGACGAATTTAGAGCTAGAGCGCTAAACCCTCGCTCACCTCACGAGCAAGGCACTGCTCAAAACCCTGACATTTATTTTCAAAACCGCGAAGCTTCCAACGCTTACTACCAAAAAGCTTACGACCATGTAGCAGGCGCCATGAAAAAGGTCGGGAAAATTACTGGAAGAAAGTATAGCCCATTTGAATATGTGGGCTCACCTTCTGCTAAAAGCGTTATTATTATGATGGGCAGCGGAGCAGAGACAGCTGAAGAGACAATAGACTACCTTAACAAAAAAGGCGGAAAGTATGGCCTATTAAAGGTTAGACTCTATAGGCCTTTTAACGCTTCAGCCTTGACAAATGCTCTTCCTAAAACTGTGAAAAATATTGCTGTGCTTGACCGCACAAAAGAAAGTGGAGCGCTTGGCGAACCGCTTTTTGAAGATGTTGTGACAGCTCTTGCTACGCAAGGAATAAAGGCAAAAGTCA
>CALVTI010000015.1 GCA_944361835.1 uncultured Clostridia bacterium | reverse complement strand
ACCTGCCTTTTGGCACGCTTATATACTTAAAACTCTTTTTAATCTCCTCCGCCGTCAAGCCTAGAAGCATACAAGCGCTCGCGCCAGCTATGAGATTTAGGACATTATATTCTCCCACAAGCCTCGTTTCGCCAGTGATCACATTGTCAAAGAGGTTTAGAGTAAAAGCTGTTCCGCTTGGACTTTTTGTTATGTCTATGGCAAAGCAATCGCTTGGGTTGTGGAGCCCATAGGTGATTTTGTGGCCTTTAATCCTGTTATAGTTTTGCCTGATGAGCTCGTCGTCTATACATAAAATGGCTAGTTTTGTCTGCCTTAAAAAGCTGAGCTTTGCGGAAGCGTATGACTTCATGGTCTTAAAGTAGTCTAGGTGGTCCTCAGTGATATTCGTCAAGATGCCTATATCAAACTCAAGGCCGTAGAGCTTTTTTAATTTTAAGGCATGGGCGGAGACTTCCATCACGATGTGGCTAGCGCCCATGTTTAGCATTTCTCTAAAGAGCTTAAAGAGCTCAGTCGGGTCTGGCGTCGTAAGCGAACGCCCGTAAAAGCGCCTGCCAAGATAAGAGCCCTGAGTGCCGATGAGGCCTACGCTATAGCCTTTTGACTCTAAGATGTCTCTTATGATATGCGTCGTGGTCGTCTTGCCGTTTGTGCCTGTGACGCCAATGAGCGTAAGACGCTTTTCAGGGTTGCCGTAAAAGTTTGAGGAGCACAGCGAGAGCGCTTTTCGCGTGTCATCTACGACGACAGTTTTAAGCCCCTCAAGCTCTCTTTGGCTAATGATTACGCTTGCGCCCCGCTCCTGAGCCTTGCTCGCGTAGTCATGGCCGTCGGCGTTAGACCCTACGAGGCAAAAGTATGCCTCGCCTTCTTTTATCTCGCTCGCGTTAAAGCTTATTCCGCTCACCTCAAGGTCTAGCTCTGTATCACACACACCTTTTAAAAGCTCTTTTAGTTTCACTATTCCACCTCACAAAACCATTTTAGTTTTTTATGCACGAAAAGTTCACCTTGTTCATAAAAACAGACAAAGTTCGTCAAAAAAGTAGGCGCGAGTAATAAAATTATGCTAAACTGAAAAAAATAAAATAAATGGGAGATTTATGAGAAAAATAGACATAGAAAAGGCGCACGGAAACATTGTTAAATCCGCCTACGACCTTGAGCTTGTAAACAGAGAGGCTAAGGAAAATCTAAAACAGCTAATAAAGACCTCGGAGACGCTCTATCAAAACCAGATAAAGCACATAGTCAAAGAGCTGGTGGGCGGAGAATATAGGCTAGTTTTGCTAGCGGGGCCGTCCTCGTCCGGCAAGACGACCTCCTCGCACCTCATAAGGCAGATGCTGGAAAAGCACGGCAAACACTCTATAGTCGTGTCGCTCGACGACTTTTTCCTTGGAAAGGAAGACAGGGCAAAACTGCCTAACGGCGAGTATGACTATGAGAGCATCAACATTTTAGATCTCGACTACTTCAACGCCTTTATAAAAGACCTAATGACAAAAAAGAAGGCCAAGATGCCTCTCTTTGACTTTGTTTATTCTAGACGCAAGAGCGAATATATTGACGTCGAGATAGACGACGACACGCTCGTCATAATCGAGGGCACTCACGCTCTCAACCCAAAACTTTTGAGAGCTTATCAAAACAAGGCTTACAAAATCTATATTTGCGTAAACTCAAACTACGACATAGGCGACAAAGTCATAATTCCAGCAAAGCGCCTGAGGCTTATGAGAAGGCTCATTAGAGACTACTACCACAGAGGCCACTCCATAGACAAGACCTTTGACATGTGGAAAAACGTCTTAAAAGGCGAAGACATCTATATTAAACCATACAAGACCGAGGCCTCTTATCTTCTCGACAGCACGCATATCTATGAGCCTTTAGTCTACGCCACCTACCTCATACCTTTGCTTGAAAAATCTAATTCTAAAGAGGCAAAAGAGCTCATAAAAATGCTCGACAAATGTGGAAAACTCAGTAAAAATGTTGTGCCAAAAAATTCGCTTTTGTGGGAGTTTTTGATGAGATAATCGTTTGACACCCAAAGCCAAATTTAGGTATATTTAGACAAAGGAGAAAATATGGAAGAAAGATATCAAATGCCACTTATTGGCGACGACGCTCCAGCTTTTACCGCTGTGACTACTCAAGGAACTATAAATTTCCCAGCAGACTACAAAGGCAAATGGGTCATACTCTTTTCACACCCAGCTGACTTTACGCCTGTGTGCACGACAGAATTTATGACCTTTGGCTCTATGATGAAGGAGTTTGAAGCTCTAAACACCCAGCTCATTGGCCTTTCAGTAGACTCGCTCTACTCTCACATAGCTTGGCTAAGAAAAATTCAGGAGCTAGAATGGAAAGACAAAAAGCACATTGAGGTGAAATTTCCTCTCATCGAAGACATTAGAATGGAAATAGCAAACAAATATGGCATGATACAGCCAAGCCAAAGCAACACCCAAGCCGTAAGAGCCGTCTTCATCATTGATCCTGAGGCTAAAATTAGAGCTATTCTTTACTACCCTCTCTCGACTGGAAGAAACTTTGCTGAAATTAAGCGCCTTGTCCTTGCTCTTCAAAAGGCAGACAAAGACGCTATAGCCACCCCTGCTGACTGGCAACCAGGCGATGACGTCATCGTGCCTACAGCTGGCTCATGTGGTGTAGCTAAAGAGAGAATGGACAACCAGACAGAAGACCAATATTGTCTTGACTGGTTTATGTGCTTTAGAAAAGACAAGAAAAAATAGCCTTTATTTCAGGCATAAAAAATTTAGTAAAAATTTGATAAATTTGTATATAAAATGTTTGGTCGACATAACATAAGTATGTTAGACTGAGCGTAATAAAGGAGGAATTATGAAAAACAAAATTTGGAAAAGAATTGGAGCTGTTGCAGCTTGTTTGGCTCTCGTACTTACAGCTGGCTTCGTTATGACAGCTTGTGGCGAGACCCCTGCAAACATCTACGCTACTGACTATGTGATTGAGAACTGGGGTATTAAGGGAAAAGAGACAGACTTTGAAAACACAAAGGATTTCAAACTTGAAGCAATCAGCGGAGAAGAAAACGCTTATAAAGCAGTTGGAACTCCACTTGCAGTTTCAGCAGCACAGGCTGCAGCTTGGGGCTGTCAAGAAGGTGATTACATCGTAATCGTCAGCGTTAAGATGGAGCTCAAGTCAGACCTCAAGACCGGCTGGGTTTCAGTGGCTGACAAAGACAAGGCTTTTGGCGCTGAAGTTGAGTCAAAACAATATGCAGGCACAGAGGGAGTGAAAGAATATCTCCTTGGCGTTGAGGGCGCAGGCATCGCTGACCACACAGCTACTCCAGTTTGGAGAATTGAAGTTACTGCTCCTGTAGCAGAGGGTGAGACACCTGTTACTGTAGCTTACACCATTGACTTCACTGAGATGCTTGAAAAGCTTGCAGAAGCAAACGCTTAAAGCTAGATTAAAACAAAAGGAATAGCGAAGCGCTATTCTTTTTTTGTCTCAATTTTGTTTTTCTCACTTTTTTCTAAAATTTCTCAAAAGCTCTTTGTCTTCATTTGTGACCCTAAAGCTGTCTCTACACTTTGAGATGGCTTTGTTTATTAAAAACGCATTTGTTGTATTATTTTTAAAATATTTTAACGTGATTTCTCTATTTTTTACAAACATTTCACAAAGAAGCCAAGCAGCGGCCATATTTACGTAATATTCTTTCTCAAATTCTAGACTATTTAAAATATTAAAAATTTCATTTTTATATTTTTCTCTATTTATATATTCAAATAAAATAATTATCCCAACCCTTCTTACAAAAGGTTTTGGTGAATTTAAAAAGTCTTTTATGAGGCAAAAATAATTTTCTTCATTTTTATCATTTATTTTTATTTTCAAAACATCACAATTTGCCCAATTATCTATTTTATTTGCATATTTTATTAAATATTTTTTAGATTTTTCAAAGTCTTTTATTTTTGATATCAATATTCCTATTATTGAAGCTTCTGCCAAATTATTAAAAAGCCATAGGTCTATGAAGCTCAAAAAATTTCCTTTAGAAATCTCTCTTGCTATCTCTTTGATTTTTGGCGTTGGGACGGCTATGCAAGGAAGAGAAGTGTTTGATATTTTCTTCTCAAAATTTATAGCCTCCTCTCCCTTAGAAAACGAGAGGAGATATTTCTCAAACTCCTCTGCGTCACTTTTCTTCCACTCTTCTCTTATGAGGTTCATACATTTTCCT
>CALVTI010000014.1 GCA_944361835.1 uncultured Clostridia bacterium | reverse complement strand
GTTTTTGAAAGCATTTTATCTCCTTTACGCATAGCCTACCACAAAGCTACAAAAAAAGCAAAAATATTTTAAAAAAATAAAAAGCGACGCCGAAGCGCCGCTCTTGTCAAGATCTTAACCAATAACCAACATAGCCCATAGCGTTTCCATTTGCTAAAGTATATGCTATAGAACTCCAATCACCCTGACTGAGCCATGACGAAATATCGACTATCAGTGTTGAGCTTGTAGTTGGTCCTTCATAAATACCCCAGTTAGTAGTGTAAAATGTTACACTTTGCAACTCTGTGCAACCTTCAAATGCTAATGGATATATTGCATTAAGTGTAGAAGGGAAATTCATGTAAGTGAGAAATGTACAGTATGCAAAGGCCTCTTGCCCTATAGTCAGAAGTCCTTCAGGCAGGTAAATTTCCCTTAGCCTTGAAGAATTAAAAGCCCCCGCTTTAATCTCTCTAAGCCTTACTCCAGTAAATTTTACAACTTCCGCCATGCTACCCGCAAAAGCGCTTGTCATTACAACTTCTACTCTGCCCTGAAATGTTATATTAAAAGCTGATGACACATGGAACACCGGATTGGTTCCGTCACCTATCATGACAATTTCTGGATCCACTATAATTTCTAGATTATTACCCCCCCCGGTGACATTCAAAGAAACTAGCGCTACATCCGTGCCTCCATAAGCTACTGTCTGGTAAGTAGTCGTTCTAGAGCCGTTGATAAAGGTGTGATCTGTGATTATGTCGCTTCCTGATGTTGTCGTTTCAACAATATAGGTCTCAGGGCCTCTTGTGTAGGTGGTGGTGTTTCCTGAAGTGGAGGAAGTAAAGCCAATCATAGAGGTCGGAGATATATAAGCCGCTTCGGTCTGCTCATAGGTCACCTCGCCTATCATGAGCGTCACGCTGACATTGTTGCTGCCGGTGATAGATTGATAAGGGTCGGCGAGCTCAAAGTAGACTCTAAAGCTCTGTTTTGCTCCCTCGGCTATATTTCCAGCTGGAGAGTCTTGAGTGACTATAATATTGCTACTCGTAGAAGTGGCACTGACAAAAACATTTTCAATTACATTAGACCCTATGTTTTCAATGGTGAAAGTATACACTACCCAGTTGTTGTCTAAAGTAAAAGATTTCGTAGGAATAGTTAGTGACGCTGTGCCAGAATTTGTAACATCTACAGTCTTCATGACTTCATCTGTCGAAGAGGTAAGATGAGTAATAGTCCCTGTAGGCTTAGAAGCCATAACGTCGCCTCTAGCGTAGAGATTAAAAGCTACGCCAACTGCAGAATAAGTTATACTCGAATTTATGGTCATATTGACAGTCGTGGCGGCGAAGACACCGTATGTAAGAAGCCCAAGCGCCAAAGTCATGGCAGCTATTGTGGCAAAAAGTCTATATCTCTTTTTCATAACGCTCCTTTTTGTGGCCTCGAAAGCGGAATTCTCTAGCTAAATGTTAACACTCGCACGAGGTTTCGAGCAAACGATTTATGTATATTTTCTAAAATTTTTGCTTTTTTATTACCCCAAACTTCTTTTGTAGTAAAAGAGATATTGTTGGGCGTAACCTGAAAGTTTGCCAAAAATAGATACTAGCTTTTTAGAAATTTTGACTCTGTCGGTCGTCTCTTTCTCAAAATACTCTCCGTACATCTTGGCCATCCAAGTGTCTACTGGGAAAACATCATATCTTGAAAACCCAAAGAGGAGTATACAGTCAGCCACCTTTGGGCCTATGCCTGTCAGTCTTATAAGCTCGTTTCTCAAATTCTCCGTAGGAAGGCTTTTGAGCTTTTCAAGGTCAAGCCTCTTTAGCTCTCCCACAATTTTTGAAAGATATTTTGCTCTATACCCTGCTCCCATTTTGACAAAGTCTTCTTCTTTTATTTTCGAAAACTCCTCTGGAGTAGGAAAAGCATGATATGAGCCCATATCTTTGCCATATTTTTCTCTTATAGAGAAGAGAATTTTTGTAATACGCTTTATGTTATTGTTTTGCGACACAATGAAGGAGATTATGGTCTCAAATAGGTCTTGTCTCAAAATTCGTATTCCCGCCCCAAATTTTAAAGGCTCTCTCATCATCTCAAACTTTGAAAGTTCTGTTTTCAAAAGAGCGTAATCTTTGTTTAGGTCGAAATAGTTTTTAAAATACTCCTCGTCCTCAGTCTCAATGATGACGCTTTTCTCATTTTCATAAACATAGGCATACTTGTCTTTGGAAAAGACCTCATAGCCCTTTTCTACTTTCTTAAACGAAAAAACTTGCCCACACTCGAGAGTCTGGGCAATGTCAAAATCTTTTTTATCTACAATAATTTTTTTCATCTTATGCTTCGTAAACGCTAACAACTTTTTTGCCAGCTTTCTCTTCAAACTTAACTTTTCCGTCAATGAGTGAGTAAAGCGTGTGGTCTTTTCCCATTCCAACATTCACGCCAGGATAAACCTTTGTGCCTCTTTGACGAATTATGATTGAACCCGCAAGAACTGCAGTCCCAGCATAGGCTTTGACACCAAGGCGTTTCGCTTGACTGTCTCTTCCGTTTTTAGTGCTACCGCCACCTTTCTTGTGAGCAAACAACTGAAGGTTAAATAATTTCATAACTGCTCTCCTTTTAATTCGACTTTGACAAAACCTTTGTAACCTTTTGAGATGTTTTTGAGTGACCTAAAAGTAGTCTCTAGCAAGAGCTCGCTGGCCTCTGTCGGCTCACTTAAGAGCTCGAGGCGAGAGTAGCCGTCTTTTTGGCTGGTCTTTAGCTTGAGCTTCAAGACCTCTCTAAGGCCCATCTCAGCGTTTAGAAGAAGCGCTGAAACCGCACTACACACTATGTCGCTTCCCTCTTCGGCATAACCTGAATGGCCACTGCTTTCAAAACCCACAAATTTGTTTTGTCTTTCAAAAAACTTTATTTTAATCATTATTTTATCTCTAAAACTTTTACTGCTGTAAACGGTTGGCGATGGCCTTGCTTTCTTCTGTAGTTTTTCTTAGCCTTGTATTTGTAAACAACAACTTTTTCGCCTTTGCCGTGCTCAACGATTTCGCAAACGACAGCGCCACCTTTTGTGTTTACGCTTTCGCCATCTACTATCATGAGCGCTTTGAGCTCAAGCTTTGTGCCGACTTCGCTGTCGAGTTTTTCAACTTTTACGACGTCGCCCACGCTAGCTGAATATTGCTTCCCACCAGTCTCAAATATAGCGTACATATTTAGCCCTCCCTTTTCAAAAACTCGCTGTAAAGGCGCTGAAAACTCAGCTTAAAGCCTCTTCCATGCGGATAACAAGGCGATTTTATCATTTTGTGATATGCTTGTCAAGCATTTAAAGAAAAACTCTTGACAAGTCAAGAGTCCAATTTTTTCACATATGATCTTCTACGCTTATGTTGCTCATGCTCAAAATTTTTCCACTGCAAGTGAATTTTTATATTGTCCTCAAGATTAAGGTTTGTTTCGCAATATTCAATATTTTCGTTTTTCATTTGTTGCATAACAAATCTAAGTATGACCGCCGTCAAACCTTTGTTTTGATAGCTTTTCTTTATGCCAATCAAACCAAAGTCTACGACCCTAGGCTTTTTTATAGCCTTCAGCATTCTAAAAATACCAAACGGCAAAAATTTGCCTTTGCTTTTTCTAACAGCGTTTGAAAGAGACGGAATAGCAAAACCAAAGGCCACTACCTCGTCGTTTTCGTCTACGATAACAATGATATATTTTAGGCTGATAAAGAGATGAAATTGCTTGACTATCTGCTCTCTAAGCCTATCAG
>CALVTI010000013.1 GCA_944361835.1 uncultured Clostridia bacterium | reverse complement strand
AAAATTTGCCAAGGACAAAACCTCTTTAAGGGAAACATATGAAAGTAAAGAGCATAGCGCTGACAAACTTTAGAAACTATAGCTTTAGCGAGACCTCATTTGATGATGGGCTCAATATTGTCGTCGGTAAAAATGCTCAAGGAAAAACCAACCTTTTAGAGGCGATATATTTCTGCGCCATAGGCAAAAGCCTTAGGGCTGTCAGGGAAAAGGAGCTTATAAATTGGGACAAGCCTGTAGCAAAGATTAGCCTTGAGGTAGAAAAAAAATTTGGTAAGACCAGAATAGACATAACGCTCAACAGAGTGGGCAAAAAAATAGTGGCTATAAACAGATTGCCTATAAGGAAAATAGGTGAGCTTATGGGCGAACTCAACGCTGTATTTTTCTCTCCTGACGAGCTCAAACTTGTAAAAGAGAGTCCTGAAGATAGAAGGAGATTTATGGACATATCCATCTCCCAAACTTCAAAACAATATTTTTATCTTCTTGGGAGATATTCCAAAGTTCTTGCAAATAGAAACAAACTCTTAAAACAAGCTCTTTCTCCAGAGACAATAAAAGACACCATAGGTCTCTGGGACGAACAGCTCTCAAGCATAGGCGCAAAACTCATCATGTATAGAGTTGCGTTTTTGAAAAATATCTTGCCGTTTGCTAGGCTTTCACATGAATATCTCACTGAGGGCACAGAGGAGTTAAACCTTGAGTATGCAGGCATAACAGGTGAGGACGAGGCCGAGATAAAGACCAAGCTTTTAAAACAGCTTGAAAACAGCCTCGAAAAAGATATGCGCTTGCAATTTACAAGTGTAGGGCCCCATAGAGACGATATAAAAGTGTGGGTAAATGGGATAGACATAAAGACCTATGGCTCGCAAGGGCAACAGCGCACAGTTGCGCTTTCTCTTAAGCTTGCCGAACTTGAGATAATAGAAAGACAAACGGGCGAAAAACCTATTCTTATCCTAGACGATGTTTTGAGCGAACTTGACGAGAAGAGGAAGAAAAGGCTCTTAGCTTTTTGCAAAAAGACTCAAACCTTCCTCTCTTGCACTGATTTCAACTATGACGTGCCTCACAAAACTATAGTAGTCGACAGAGGTTCTATAGTTTAAACCTATTTCATAAAGCGCAGTCTATCTGCTAGAAAAGCGATAAAAGTGCCATTAGAAGGCTTTTCATAAGCGTCAAAAAATTTTATCCCAAACATATCATCAAGATGTTTGAGTTTGTTTTTAAGATAAGCGCTTTCAATAGCAGACCTAATACATCTTTCGACTTTGCAAGGAGTCGTGTTGTATTCTGTTGCAATGGAAGGGTAGAGAAGTGAGGTGAGTTTGTTTAAAGACTTAGGATCCTCTATTCCTTTGACGATACAATCTTTTAAGAAGCTAAAACCTAGCAAGTTGGGTTTTATCCCAAGTTCCAAGATGGTGTCTGCCACCAATTTTTCTGTATTTCTAGTTGCGCCAGAAAACATAGTAGTATACCTCCAAAAGTAAAATTGTTTAGCAAGTCCAGCCAAGAAGTAAGTTCTGGCACTGCATCAAACGCATAAATTATATGTTAGGCGAAACCAATAAACAATATGTATTAGCAAAAAAATCAAGAAAAAAAGTTCCAAAATTTACCAAAATTATCCTAAATTTTCCAAAACTTTCTAAAATTTTATAAACTTTTTGCCCAAAACAGCAAAATTTGATTTAGTAGTTTGATTAAAAATGACCGTCAAGTAATCTTGACGGTCATTTTTTTGACAAAATTAGTTTAAGTAAGCCAAAGCTTGCGAATTTTCGCACTCAGCGTTGTGTTAGACTTGAGTCGACAGGAGGAGAAGGTGATAGTAAAAAACAGAATTTACAATAACACTCTGTATGTACTCTTGAGTGGTGAACTTGACGAACATTCGGCCATGAACACAAGACTTACGCTAGACGAGCTCTTTGAGGGTAAGAATTTCAAACAAATTATTATAGACCTATCCGAACTTGACTTTATGGACAGCACGGGAATTGGCGTTTTGATTGGGAGGTATAAAAAAATGAAGGATAGGAATATCCCGATTTTCATCTGCAACCCCTCAAATCATGCGGAGAAAATCTTTAAGATGACAGGGCTGTATGACATTATGCCAAAAATAGTTTAGGAGGCTTTATGAGAGAAATTTTGAATGAAATGACAATTAGCTTTAAGGCACTTTCGGTCAATGAGGGTTTTGCAAGAGCCTGTGTGGCGGCCTTTTGTGTTCAGGCAAACCCTAGTCTTGATGAGATTACTGACATCAAGACTGCGGTCAGTGAGGCAGTGACAAACTCTGTAGTTCATGCCTACCCTAAAAAACCTGGTGACATAACTATAAAGGTCGAGCTTTATTCTAGAAGTGTAACTATTTATGTGAGCGACAAGGGCGTGGGGATAGATGACTTTGAAAAAGCAAGAGAGCCGTTTTACACCACCAAGCCAAATGAAGAGCGAAGCGGAATGGGTTTTACTGTCATGGAGAGCTTTATGGATAATTTAGAGCTAATCAAAAACGAAGGCAGGGGGCTGACTGTGAAGCTTGAAAAGTTTTTTTCGATAAAGAAAAATGTGGCCGTGGGGGAGTAAATGCTTTCAAATGAAATGACTTTGGAGCTCATTGAGAAGGCGCAACACGGGGACAAAGAAGCCAAAGAAATCTTGGTGACCGAAAATTCTCCTCTAATCAAAAGCGTAATAAGAAAGTATGTTGGTAAAAACATTGAGTACGATGACCTGTATCAGTTGGGTAGTATAGGCTTTTTAAAAGCCATCAACAATTTTCGCACGAGCTTTAATGTAAAATTTTCCACCTATGCAGTGCCGATGGTTGTGGGTGAGATAAAAAGATTTATGCGAGACGATGGAGAAATTAAGGTCTCTAGAGCAATCAAATCTCAAAATTTGCAAATAACAAAGTTTGTTGAAAACTTTCTAAAAGAACATAATAGAAAACCCAGTATTGAAGAAATATCTCATGAGTTTGGAATAGATGAATGTGAAGTGATTTTTACAATGGAATCATCAAAGATGCCAATAAGCATGTATACGCCTCTAGAGGAGGATGGAGGGAAGAGTCTGCTCCTCATGGATAGATATACAGAGTCTCAAACGAGTGGAGATGCACTCGACAGCTTAGCTCTTAAGGAAGCGCTGGCAGGGCTAGACGAAAGAGATAAAAAAATTGTACTTTTAAGATTTTTTAGAGATAAGACGCAAAGTGAGATAGCAAAAGTGTTAAATATTTCTCAAGTTCAGGTCTCGAGACTTGAAAGCAAAATTTTAGAAAAAATGAAAAAAAGGCTAGAAGTAAACTAGCCTTTTTTAATCTACAAATACTCTATTAATTTTATATTTATTTATTTTTTTGTCTGTATTTGTTTTGTCTACATTTTCTTTTTTATTAGAAATTTCTTGTTTTTCGCTGTAATTTTCACTTTTTTCTTCGTTTTTATCTGTATTTTCACTTATTTTTTTATTTTGCTCATTTATTTCAACTACTTTTTTAGGTTTTTCTATAGCAGGATAATAATTTTCATCAATTTTATTTCTTTCCTCAGGTAAAATTTGGTTCATTTCTTCATAATTTTGATTATTTTGTTCATTATTTACATCAAAATTAGGGTTGCAATAAGGGTAGCAATAATTTTGATTATTATTTAAAATATTTTGAATTTGATAGAGTGAAACTAAAATATTTTGATAATTTGTACACCTCGAGTCAAGACAATTTAGGAGCCTTATATATTTACTTGAGAGCTCTTCCATATTTGCAGAATAATTGGTTTTTAAACTTTTTACATGGGCGAGTTCTGTGTTTAGTTCGTTTTTGCCAAGATTGAGTTTTGAAGTCTGGGAAGTGATGTTATTTAAGAGGTCGTTTATTGAAGCTACTTGATTGTCGCTGAGATGAATGTTGCCAGCCTTAATTTCTTTGGACATGGTCAAAATATAACTGATATTTCCAAGTATTTGAGTCTTAAGATTATTACAGTCGTTATTGCAACCCATGACGTCCTCTTGAATTTGACAAAGACTGGTCAGGCGAGAGTAGTGATTATCGAGAGCTGTACGGTTTATTGTGACTTCTGGCGTCTCGGCCACATTTGCGTGTTTATAGCTGTTTATATTGGTTTTAATGTCTTTATAGGTGTTGATATTTTTTATTCTTGAAGTAGATGGAGCTGTGGCCTCTCGAGCAGGCGCAGAGGTTTGAGGTGGAATGGGCTGATTGTAAGGAGTGCCGTATGGCATCCCATATCCATATCCGCCATATCCATAGCCTTCATTTACCATTTTAGGATAATTCCTGCCGTTGCTTTCATTTATGTTTTCTCTATACGTATCTATATTTGTGCCGACATAACCATTTCCGTTGTATCCGCTTCCGTAACCGTAGCCGTTTCCTGGCCCGTAGCCTCCATATCCACCATATGCTCCATACCCGCCATATCCTGGCATTGGAGGATAGCCATACCCGCCGTAGCCTCCCATATATCCGCCATATCTAGCTCCCACGCCATAAAAGCCATTTCCGTATGTATCAGTGTTTCTGTTGTAGTTAGGGACATTGTAGGCGTTACCTTGTACAAACGCCACGTCTCTATTGAGATAGCTAGATGTCGTTGAGGTTTCGACTATGTCTGTTGTGATAATCTGTTCGTTTGTTATGTTTTGGATAGTGTTTAGAGTGTTTTGGAGCCTTGTCATGGTTCTTTCTATGTTTGTAGTGACCGATGCTGTTCCGCACCCTGTAAGGCATACTATAAGTAGAGTTAAGATGCTTCCTAAGAAAAATTTTCTCATTTTGCCTCCTCTTTGCAAAAATAGTTTGTGTAAAAGAGACAAAACTATACGGCTGTGCGTTTAAGTTTTGATAAAGCTGTTAATAACTTATGGCAGGAGAAAATCATGAACGAAACAGAGCGAAACGTTAAATACAACAAATATGTCAACGCCAAAATAGCCAAGACTAAGGCTTTTCCTAGCCTTTTTAACGCATTTTGGGTGGGAGGGCTAGTTTGTGTGTTAGGGCAAGGAATAAATGACCTGCTTTTATATTTTTTCCCAACAATGGCAGAGCAAACAGCTTGGAGCTATACGCTTATAGCATTAATCTTTTTAGCATCATTCTTGACAGGCCTTGGGGTGTTTGACAGAATAGGTCAGTTTGCTGGCGCGGGAACTATTGTGCCAATTACTGGTTTCTCAAACTCCATAGCTAGTCCCGCCATGGATTTTAAAAACGAGGGCATAATCTACGGGCTATGCGTCAAAATGTTTAGCATTGCGGGCCCAGTCATTGTTATTGGCATTGCTTCCAGCATTATTGTAGGGCTAATCTATTTGTT
Organism: uncultured Clostridia bacterium; assembly: GCA_944361835.1. GTDB lineage: Bacteria > Bacillota > Clostridia > Christensenellales > UBA1242 > Caccopulliclostridium. The sequence continues at coordinate 2,554 of CALVTI010000013.1, read as the reverse complement.
TATTTAGGTGAAAATATGAAATTAGGAAATCAAACAATCGTTTTTAAAAATAGGCCAAAAATCATTGGCAACTACGCTGTGGTCGGGCCTAAAGAGGGAGCTGGAAATTTCGGCTCTTACTTTGACTATGTTATGAAAGATGACCGCTTTGGCGAAAAGACTTATGAGGGAGCAGAGAGAAAGATGGTCGAGACGGCAATAGTGGGAGCAATAGACTCTGCTGGGCTCATTCCTAAAAACATAGATATTTTGCTTGCAGGCGACCTCTTAAACCAAATTATTAGCTCAAGCTATGCAGCAAGGTCTTTTGACATACCATATCTAGGGCTATTTGGCGCGTGCTCGACCATGGCGGAGACTCTAGCGGTTGGAGCTTGTCTTGTAGACGGCGGATTTTTTAACAATATAGCTTGTTGTACTGCAAGTCATTTCTCTACCGCGGAAAGACAGTTTCGCTTTCCTCTAGAACTTGGAAATCAAAGGCCTCCAACTTCTCAATGGACGACTACCGCAGCGGGGTGTAGCATACTTTCAAGTAAAGGGAATGGGCCCTCTGTGACGATGGCTACATTCGGCAAGGTTACAGACTGGGGCATAACTGACGTAAACAATATGGGCGCAGCTATGGCGCCGAGCGCTATGAGCACTCTTGTGGCTCACTTTGAAGATACTCACACAAGGCCAGAGGACTATGACCTCATAGTTACAGGCGACCTTGGCAAACTTGGCAGTGAAGTCCTTATAGACCTAATGGAGGATAAGGGATATAAACTGGGAGTAAATTATTGTGATTGCGGGCAGATGATGTTTAGAAGAGAGCAAAAACCTCTCATGGGAGGCTCTGGTTGCGGTTGTAGTGCTTCTATTCTAAATTCTTTTCTCATAAACAAGATTAAGAGCGGACAATACAAAAAAATTTTGTTTATGGCCACAGGTGCTCTCTTAAGTACGACCGCAACTCAGCAAGGCGAAACCGTGCCGGGGATAGCTCATGCAGTTGTGATAGAAAGATAAGGGGAGGAGAGGCTAAAATGTTTTGTCTTATAAATCTAATGTGATAGACTATAAGAGTTATAAAGGAGAGGTGGGCTTTGGCTTCTTACAACTTAGATAGTAGAGCGCCTAAGAGCAATCAAAGGAACAAAATTGTGGGCATCATTATGCTTGTCGTTTGTTCTATTGCTTTTGTTGCGCTTTTTACAAACCTAATAGGCTTTTTGAGGTATTTTCTCTTAGGTATAATGGGGCTTTTTGCCTATCCTTTTTTTCTCACAATGTTTGTTGTAGGCATAGCGCTCATAAACAACAGAAGATACGTAATGTCCAAAAAATACATTTTTTATCTATGTGGAGCTATAGTTTGTCTACTTGCCATATTAAATTTAATAATTTTGGGAAAACCTGACGTAAACTACTTTGGTTATCTTGGGCTTAGTTATACACATCAGCTGACGGCGGGTGGCTTTATTATAGGTTTTTTAGTAGCGCCTTTTGTTATGCTGCTGGGCTTAGCTGGAGCACTAGTGCTGTTTTCAGTAGGACTTATAGTCTTCATAGCGCTCATAGCAGACTATCTATATTATTGCAAGACTAACCCTGCCAAAGTGCTAAAACCTAAAGAAGAGAGACTTAAGGTAGCTCCCGTTCAAATTCAGGAAAATACTCCCGAGCCAGCTCCAGTTGACGAAGACCAAAAAGTTGTTCCAGAACGCGAAAATTTTGAGCTTTTTATGAATTCTCAAGCAGAGAAAAATCTTTTAGCTAAACAAAAACTTGGGCTTGTAGAAGGGTTTGTAGAAGAGGATAACACAGAAAAGAAAGAGCTCTCTCTCAAAGAGCATTTGCTTACACCTCCAAAAATCGATTTGTCAAGGTATAAGGATGAAAATAGTTATAAAAACATAACTAAAACACAAGAGATAAATGATAATTTAGAGCAGCTTAGACATGAGGCAAGCCAAAAGCCTAATGAGCCTCTCATAGGTTTCAATGGACAGGTAAATAAGCCACAAATAAGCGAGGCTGAAAAGTTTTTGGATGAGATTTTGGGCAAGACTCCAGAGCCTACGCCTGAACAACCTTTGTCTCCACCTCCATTGCCTGTGCAACCTATAGAGCCCAAGGTAGAAGAAAAACCTATAGTCGAAGAAAAGAAGAACAAAGAACGAAAATTTGTTCAGTTTCAAATTGTTGGAACAGAGCCTCGTCCACCAGTAGAGCCACCAAAAAATGTATATAGAAAACCACCGACGTATTCTCGTCCGCCGCTTGACCTTTTAGACAACATAACAGTAGACCTTTCTTCACTAAATGAAGATGTGGTCGGCAAACGTGAAAAACTTGAGGTTGTGCTCGAGGAATTTAACATTCCTGCTAAAGTCATTGGGGTAGTGGTTGGACCTGCTGTAACGAGATATGAGCTAGAGATGCCTCCTGGCATAACCGTAAAAAAAGTTGTGGCACACGCTGATGACATCGCGCTTGCGCTTGCAGCCAAGGGCGGAATAAGGATAGAAGCTCCTATCCCAGGAAGAAGCGCAGTCGGCATTGAAGT
>CALVTI010000012.1 GCA_944361835.1 uncultured Clostridia bacterium | reverse complement strand
CCGCCATTTTAGCCGCTAGAGCAAACAGGCCAAAGATTTTGATGCAAGACCTCACTGAGGGTATAAACAAAGTCATCATGGGGCCTCAAAAGAAGAGCAGGCTAGTGACTGAGAGAGACAAAAAGATCACTGCTTATCACGAATCTGGCCACGCTATTTTAGCCAAAAAGCTTGAAAATGCCGAAGAGGTTCAGGAAGTTTCCATCATTCCAAGAGGCATGGCGGCAGGCTATACGATGAGCAGGCCAGATAGCGACGATAGCCACATGACTTATGCAAAACTAAACGACACCATCGCCGAGCTCATGGGCGGAAGGCTGGCTGAAGAAATCTTTATGAAAGACATCTCAACCGGGGCTTCAAATGACATTCAAAGAGCAAGTGAAATAGCTAGAAAGATGGTTCAGGAATGGGGTATGAGTAAAAAGTTTGGCTTCATTAGCTTTAATAGCGAAAACGAAGTCTTTATAGGCAGAGACTACCAGACGAGGACAAACTACAGCGAAAAGACTGCCGGTGAGATAGACGATGAAGTTAAAGACATACTTGACCACAATTATTCTAGAGCTAAAAAGATACTCCTTGAAAATAAAAAGTATATCATAGAGATGGCCGAATTGCTTCTTGAGAAAGAGACCATATACAAAGATGAAGTCGACATGATTTTAGAAGGTAAATCTAGAGACGAAATTATAAAACACATGGACGAACAAGAAGAAAAGCGCAAGGCCAAAGACAGGGCTGGAAAGAAAGAGAAAGAGGTTTTAAAAAATCTCAAAGAGGCCGAAGTTAAGGTCAGGACTGGCGAGGTGTTCTTGAAAAACGGCATCATCTCTCCAGAGGAGTTCAATAAGATAAAAGCTCAGCATGCCGAGGCTGTGAAAGCTTATGAAGAGCACATGATTTCAAAAAAGACTGAAGAGGAGACGAAACCTCAAGCGTCTCAAGAAGAGAATGTCTCACAGAATGAGCAAGCAGAGGCTTCTATAGGCCAGGCTGTAGATGAGATTTTTGAGACTGAGGTAGAGCCAGAGCAAGCTGAAGAGCAAGCTCAAGAAGAAGTAGATCTCTTGCCACAAGAGTCTGCTGAGCAAACTGAAGAGCAGGAGCCAGACGAGGTGGCTGAAACTCAGCAAACTCAAAGCGAAGAAGAGCTTCAAGAAGCTCCGCTAGAAGAGAGCGAAGAAGATAATCAAAAAGGAGAAGAAACTGTGGAAGTAGTAAAGAGGGGCAGAGGTCGCCCAAGAAAAAATGCTGTGCTCCCTACAGAGGAGACAAAAGAAAGTCAAGTGACCACAGAAAAGAGAGGCAGAGGCAGGCCTAAGAAGACAGAAAATGTAGCCGAGACAAAGGCCCAAAAGGCGCCTAAAAAGCGAGGCAGACCTAGAAAAGACGCTACTCTTAGCGAGCCAAAACAAGAAAAAGAAAAGAAAGAAGAAAAAGAGGTCAGCCCAGAGACTCTAGCCTTGACAAGACGCATCTTGAACAAGATGAGAAATGAAGATAGGGACAATAACTAAGGAGAATTTTAGATGAAAAAGAAAATAGCTTTAATTGTTTCGCTGAGCCTAATAGGAGTTTTGCTCGTCAGCGTCGTAGTCATGGCGCTCGTCAGGAAAAACTACAGGCCTGAGCTAAACGACCCATATATCATCACGATTACAGACACCACAGGCGAAGACAGCGTACAGTTTTTTGAAGAGACCAATCCTGAGACGTATAACGAGGTTTTAGACAGGTTTTTCGCCTGCTTTGACCAGAGCGTGTTAAATGCACTCTTCACAGGCGCAATAGGCGGAGATAAGGTCACAAACCACTATGTTCAGGACTCGACAGCAAACGGGACTATAAACACCTATCAGCCTTTAGTAGAGGGCATTGAGGGCTACTATTTGGAGTTTGATTACTCCACTGTCCAAACGCTTATGTACAACGGCAGAGAGGTTGTGGACTCTACAAATAGCAATAGAAACATAACCTACAAACATGTCGCTTGCTATATAGAAGACTCAAACTACTATAAGAGCATGTACATCTTCTTTAGAGGAGAAAAGGGCGACACGACAAAAATCTTCTATATGACTACGTCAGCTAGATGCGATGCTTTCTATAGCTACATTGAAGAAAACTTGTTTTAAGATAAAAACAAAAAAATAGCAGGTCTTACGACTTGCTATTTTTATTTTTGGTCATCTTAGTAAACATAGGAGCAAAGAAATTTTCTATCTTCTTTGAGAATATCATGAGCGGTAGGCTTATTGCAATTACTCCAGCGACTACTGCGAGAACTTCCCAGCTAAAGACTGTGCCTGTGTCCGTTCCAAAGAAGCCTGGCAAGATGACCGGAACTAGGGTCAACATAAGTGTAATAAGTGCTCCGCTCAAGATGACTATAAACGTCCTGAGTCGGTTGTAAGGATAACATAATCTTATAAGATTTAGGTAGCCACTCAGGGTCAAAACTACTATCTTTAATATTCCAAACTGCTCAGCGTTTATAACATTTGTTTCGTAGAGAATGAGCACAATAAATACATTCAAAAGCATGAGTAGAGCACTAGGAAAGGCTTTTTTGAGCACAGTCGGGATAAAGTCTCCCTTTATGAGGTCATCGTTTGGTTGCAAAGCTAGGAGCAGTGACGGAAGCCCAATGACGAGCATCTCAATAGGCAAGAGGTCGCTCGGGCTAAACGGATACGGCCTTGGCGTGAGAGTTATGAGCGCGGCAAGTAGTGTGAGGCAAGAGAGCACAATAGTAAATATGGTCTTCATCAAAAACAGCGTCGAGGACTTTTGAACGTTGTTTATCACCTGCCTGCCCTCTTTGACTACGGCTGGGAGAGAAGAGAACTTTGAGTCCATCAGCACGAGGCTCGATAGGCCTCTAGCAACATCGCTTCCGTCTGCCATGGCTATAGAGCAGTCTGCCTCTTTGAGCGCGAGCGTGTCATTGACACCGTCTCCCGTCATGGCCACGACATAACCGCTGTTTTTAAGTGCTTTTATGAGCGCGTGTTTTTGCTCCGGGGTAACTCTTCCAAAGACTGTAAAGCGCTTTGCCATTTTAGCCACCTCTTGAAGATTTTTCCCTTCGAGGCTGACGCATTTCTCTGCTTCTGGAACGCCCACGCGCTTTGCTATGGCGCTGACTGTCTGCGGGTTGTCTCCTGAGATGATTTTTATTTGAACATTGTTGTGTCTAAACCAGCTTATGGTCTCAATGGCGTCGTCTCTAATATGGTCTTGAAGGCTGACAAAGCCGAGCGGAGTAGAGCTCTTTTTTAGCTCTTCAAGCTCCTCAAGGTTGCCTTTTGCTTTGGCTAGAAGCAATACTCTTTCGCCTCGCCTTGTGCATTCATCTATCTGCTCCTGAAGCGCTTTGTCTATGTTTTTACATACAAACTCTGGAGCTCCCAGCATAAACGCTCCCTTATCTTCAAACACCGTGAGCGAAAACTTTCTTGAGGATGAGAACGGGACTTTGGAGACAAGGCTATAGCTCTGATCGGTCCCAAAGTGTTTTAAGAGCGCGTCAAAGGTCGAGTTTGAGGCGTCTTGAGCAAAGAGTATGTTTTTAAGAATTTCCTCAAAGTCTTCGCTGAGAGGCGTCGAGCTAGCCACGTTCATAGTCCCGTCTGTGATAGTGCCAGTCTTGTCAAGGCAGAGCATGTTTGTACGAGAGAGCATCTCAATGCTGTATAGGTCTTGGACAAGCGTCTTCTTTCTGCTCAGCTTTATGACGCCCAGCGCGAGCGCTATTGTCACAAGCAAAAACATTCCAGCTGGCACCATACCTGTGAGCGAGCCGCAAGTTTGAGTAACTGTCATGGCTATGTCGCCATTAAAGGCAAAGTAGTTGCTGGCAAAGAGCGCGGCCGCGATAGGCAGGATAATAATTCCTATATATTTTGTTATGGTGTTTAGGTCTTTAAAGAGGTTTGAATTTGGCTTTTTAAACTTCTTGGCTTCTTTGGCTATAGACTGGATATAGCTGTCTTTAATGAGCGCATCCACCCTTGCAGTCAAAACGCCTGAGACTATAAAGCTTCCTGCCAAAATTCTGTCTCCAGCCTGTTTTTTTACGGGCTCACTCTCGCCCGTCAAGAGGCTTTCGTTGAGCTCGGCTTCCCCCGCTAGCACGACGCAGTCAGCAGGAATTTGGTTTCCTGTCGAAAGCTCGATTATGTCATCAAGCACAAGCTTGCTTGAAAGCACTATGTCCTTTTGGCCGTTTCTAATGACATTTATCCTAGGCGAGGTGACAAGCGAAAGTTTCTCAACCGTAATTTTGGCCTTTATCTCCTGGACTATAGCGATGAGAGTGTTTGCCACAATGACCACGGCAAACAAGAGGTCGCTGTAGGCTCTCACTGCGACTAGCGCGACAAAGATGATGAGCCAGATGAGGTTAAAGAAAGTAAAGATGTTGTCAAAAAAAATTCTAAAGTATGATTTAGAGTTTTTGTTTTTGCTGACATTTGTCAGTTTAAATTTTATTCTTTCCTCAACTTGTGAGGTGTTTAGCCCATACTCAAGGGCTGGTTCGTATCTTACGACAGGTCCGTCATATTTTTTAGCCATTTATATAATTCTCCAAAAGCTATTATATCATAAGTTTTTATCAAAATGAACTATATTTTAGTATATTATATATATTTACAAAGTTTTACTCTTTACAAACACAATTTTTTGTAGTAAGATATATTTCGCTTAAGTGAATACACTAAGAGGAAAATTATGAAATTTAAGAAAATAAAATATCATATACTTGCTGTCTTTTTGCTTGTCGTTTTTGGACTTACGATAGGCTTTACGACTACGACACTTGCCATAACAGACCCGCCCACCATTGAAGAGCCCGAGCCTGAGGACCCAAATGTAGAGCTCCCAGATGTATCAGACACTCTGGCTAGTTTTAAGACATGGTATCAAATGTATGAATATGCCATGGAGCTCCAAGCTAGCTACCCTTCGCTCGTCGCTAGGTCAAACAATCAGGTTACGACGACCATACCTGTCATAGGCGATGGCGTACAGTACTTAAAAGTCATTAGGACTACCACCCCGAACGAGAGGTTAGATGAGACCTACACGCGTTGTGATGTCTCTTTAGGTTCAAACATGTACAGAAGCATGTATATGGCTGATGGCTATGTTTACACAAGAGAAATTACAAACACAGCAAACTTTAATTTTGATGAAGAGACTTTCACCTTTACTGACGAAGAGATAAAGACCCAGACTGTCGAAGAGAGGCAGGCAAACAAACAGGTCATACCATGCGAAGAGGGGATCATGCCTTCTCGTTCTAACTGTACGGGCTCGATAGATAGATATTCCAACTCGAACTACTACATTCTAAAACTAGATTATGACATCTCTGAGCTTCCTGAGACTTACATTCTAAACATGAGCTCAACTGGACAAGTAAAGAGTGTAACCATGAAGTCTATTAAGATAAATCTATACATAAACAAGACTACCGGAATGCTCTATAGGAAAGAGACGACAGAAGAGTACAACATGGTTCCTTCGCTTTTAAATGTTACGCTTAGTTGTTCAGGTAGGGCCGCCACTATTTACACTTCTTATGACGAAATTTTGGAAATAGACAAAGGTTATTAGCCTTTGTCTTAAATTTTATTAAAAATGCCAAAAAATTAGCAAAAAATATAAATTTTAATTAAAATATAAAAATTTATCTTCAAAAATGATTTTAAAATTAAATAAAATGATGTAAAATTAAAAAATCGTTTAAATAAAGGAAATAAAAACAAATAAAATAAGGAGAAAAATATGATTTTAGATAAAGAAAAAGCAGAATTAGCAGAAATAATGAAAAATTATGACGTCCTAAAGGAGTGTCTTTGACAAGGCTGGCCTTGAAAAGACAGTAGAAGAGTGTAAAGCCGAAAGCGAGAAAGAGGGCTTCTATCTCGACCAAAACAAATCGAAAGAAATTGGAAGAAAATTAAAGTCTGCTGAAGACAAACTCGCTTTCATAAAATCTATAGAGCTTAAGCTTGAGGACTCAAAGAGCATTTTAGAAATGTTAGAGACTGAAGACGACGCTTCGCTCTACAGCGAGCTTGGTCAAAACTTAAGCTCGCTCAATGAGGCGCTAGACAAGCTCAAGATAGAGACTCTCCTAAACGGGAAATACGACAGCCGAAACGCCATCTTGACCTTGCACGCTGGAGCGGGCGGAACTGAGGCCATGGACTGGACTCAAATGCTCTTTAGAATGTACTCCATGTATGCTGAAAAGATGGGGTTTAAAGTCACGGTGCTCGACTCGCTTGACGGTGAAGAGGCTGGGCTTAAGAGCATAACTTTTCTCGTCGAGGGCGAAAACGCCTATGGCTACTTAAAGTGCGAAAAAGGCGTTCATAGACTAGTTAGAGTTTCTCCGTTTGACTCAAACGCAAGGCGACACACGAGCTTTGCTAGCCTTGAGGTCATGCCAGAGCTAGATAGCTCGCCAAACATAGAGATTAGGCCTGAAGATTTGAGGATAGACACCTATCGCTCGTCAGGCGCAGGCGGCCAACACGTAAACAAGACAGAGTCGGCCATTCGAATAACTCACTTGCCTACAGGCATAGTCGTCTCTTGCCAGACGGAGAGAAGCCAGATTCAAAATAGAGAGACGGCCATGAAGATGCTCTACGGAAAACTGGCTGAAAGACAGGAAGAAGAGGAGCTAGAAAAGCTCAATTCCATTCGTGGCGAACTCAAAAAAATAGAGTGGGGTAGCCAAATAAGGAGCTACGTCTTCCACCCTTACAATATGGTCAAAGACCATCGCACAGGCTATGAGACCTCAAACACGACCGCAGTTATGGACGGAGAGCTTCAGCCCTTCATCGTCGAATACCTAAAACTCGCCCGCTGAAAAGCTTCGCTATGCTGCGTTTCTGCGAAGCGCCCGAAGACAGTCATGTACGCCAATGTACACTCCTGCCTTCGGCCACTTCGCGAGCCTTGCCTAGCTCGCTTTTGAGCGGGCTCGGGCGTTTCTACTCGGGTGCACGTTTTGCAAGAGGCGGTTTCTGCGAAGAGTCTTCGAAGCTCTTCCCACCCGCCCACCCAGACCGCCTACGGCGGGAGTGAAGAAATAAGAAAGAAGAAATAAGAATTGCGGAAGAATAATAAAAACCTCATGGCCCCGCAAAGACGGGCCTCTTGTCCTTCGAAGCCCAACTTCGCCAAGGGCGGTTTGCGGGGCTCCGGGGGAATCCGAACCCCCGGCGGCTTTTTGGTACTTTTTCACCGGAATGAAAAAGTACAACCTAAAGGCTAGAGAGAACCTCTCTCTTATACGACTAGCTCCCGAGCGAGCGCTGCACCGCTCCTGCTGTCCGGGAGCGTCTCAGTTTCTAATAAGTACGCAGTCTCGCGACGCTTATCAAAGGGCGAGCTCGATGAGGAAGCAGATATACCCCACAGCCACCGCGCTCGCAAACGTCAGCCCTAGTATGCCAAGGTTTTGCTTAAGGTTTTTGTTTTTTGTAAAGAGCACTATCATGCCTAGCCCGGCTCCCGAACACAGCCCAGCTATCATGGAAGAAAAGGTTATCACATTTGAAAAGAACAGCTCGACTATGAGTACAGACACTGCGCAGTTTGGTATGAGGCCCATGAGGGCAAGAAGCAAGGGCTGAAAGGCGCTGTCTGTCACAAATATGGTTTGAATGGTGTCGAGCCCAATGAAATACACAAGTAGGTTTATGATAATAGATGCAATTAGCATGTATAGCGCAATGCTGAGCGCGTGCTTGAGCGCGTGAAGAAAAATGTTGTCTGCACAGCAGTGGTCGTGGCAGTGCGCGTGAGAGGAGTGGCCGGCCTTTTCTGCCTCTTCATGGCTGATTTCGCATTCACACTTCTCTGTTATGGCCACAGGCTCGACTTTTTGTCTCTTGTAAAGAATGAGGTCAATAAGGTATCCGCAGGCCACGGCGGCTACAAATTTTATCCCCACCACAAGCAGTATCGTAAGCCACTGGTCGGGCCTTGAAAACATGAGCGGAAGCGCTTCGTCTGAGGTCGCAATAAAGACGGCGACCAGCGTGCCCACGGTTATGGCCTTTTTAGAGTAGAGGTCTGCCATAGCGCTAGAAAAGCCACACTGAGGGATTTGCCCTAGCGCGCTCGCCACAAGTGGCCCTGTCGCGCGTTTTGAAAAGAGCTTTTTCGAGCAATTTTTGTGCGAAAAAAACGCTACTAGCAAATATACGAGATATAGCACTGGTAGCGCTTTTAAAGTGTCAAGAAATGCGTCTAATATTGCTTCCCACATTGTCTCTGTCTATCCTTGTTTTTGAGTAGGGCTTTGCAAGCTGAAATAATTTCTCTCTTGTCGAGATTTTTTGGGTCGAGGTTGTTTATGGCAAAATATTCGTCTTCTGGGTTTCGTTTTACAAACGCTAAAAACGTACGCTTCATCGGCTCGTAATATTTGTCTGCCAGCTGAAGCTCTTTGACTTTTTTCGCGAACTTTGGTCTAGCCTCAAGGTTTTCTATCACCTCGAGCTCTTCGCTGAAGCTCTTTATGTGCTTTTTCAGCTTGTTCGTTTCGGCCAGGCGGTCTTTGCCAGTTTTAAATTGCGATAAGTACCTATACTGCTTCGAGTATAGCTCTTTAGCCTCAGGCTTCAAAAAGAGCGGCGAGGCGAGCGCCGACCTAAACCTCTTCATGTTCGCCCTATAGTTTTTTATGAGGTCAATGGCTTTATAATTCCCAGTTATTAGCCAGTTTAGCTTGTTTTTGCGAGCTTCAAGGTCGGCTGAATAAAAGTTTTGGACATATTTGTTAAAATTTTTGTCCAGCCTGTCTGTCTCTCTAATAGGCCTTGTGAGCTCGTTAAATCGCTTTACGTTTGCAAAAAACATATCATCGAGCTCGCTCTCGTCCTCTTCAAACTCGCTCCAATAATATTTCTCCATACCCCACCCCTTGGCCAAAGTATACATTAGGTTTTG
>CALVTI010000011.1 GCA_944361835.1 uncultured Clostridia bacterium | reverse complement strand
GCTCGCTCACCTCAATAGAGATTCCAGCCGGAGTGACGAGTATAGGAGATCGTGCTTTCGCCTCTTGCAGAAAGCTCTCCTCAATAGAGATACCAGCCAGCGTGGAGAGTATAGGAGATAGTGCTTTTTCCAATTGCAGCTCGCTCTCCTCAATAGAGATACCAGCCAGCGTAGAGAGTATAGGAGATAGTGCTTTCTCCTCTTGTAGAAAGCTCTCCTCAATAGAGATACCTGCTAGCGTGAAGAGTATAGGTAGGTATGCTTTTAGATTTTGCGACTCGCTCACCTCAATAGAGATTCCAGCAGGGGTGACGAGCGTAGGGAAATTGGCTTTTGAGGATTGCAGCTCGCTCACATCAGTGACTTTTGCTGACCCTACAGGCTGGTGGTACTCTTCATCTTCGACTGCGACATCAGGGACTACAATAAGTTCTACAGATTTAGAGAATGATGAAACAGCCGCGACATATTTGAGATCTACTTACGTAGATTACTACTGGAAAAAATCTTAAATTTTAGCTCGAGCTCAGCTCGGGCTTTTTCTTTGGCGAGGGTTTTGAGTTTTTGTTCTAAACCCAGGTTTTACCCCATAAAATACATTAGCCACAAAGGGGGTAAAATGGAAACATACAATATCTATGAAGACATAAAACAGCGCACAAATGGCGACATTTACATCGGCGTTGTCGGGCCGGTGAGGTGTGGTAAATCTACCTTTATCACAAAATTTATGCAGTCGCTCGTTGTGCCAAACATCAAAAACAAACACGCAAAAGAGAGAGCTATTGACGAACTTCCTCAAAGCGCCGAAGGCAAAACCATCATGACGACTCAACCTAAATTTGTGCCTAATGAGGCCGTGAATATTTCTATCAGCAACATTGACATGAATGTGAGAATGATAGATTGTGTGGGCTACCTGATCTCAGGGGCCATGGGCCACGAGGAAAACGCAAAGCCAAGACTCGTCAAAACGCCTTGGACGACGGAGAAAATTCCGTTTGAGGAGGCGGCTGAGCTTGGCACAAAAAAGGTCATTGAAGAACATTCGACAATAGGCATAGTGCTCACAACAGACGGCTCGTTTACAGACATTCCTAGAGAAAGCTATGTCGAGGCTGAAGAGCGAGTCGTGAAAGAGCTCGAGGCGACCAAAAAGCCTTTTGTCATCATCTTAAACACGACCGACCCAAACGCTGACAGCACTAAAAAACTCAGGGCTGGCCTTGAGAAGAAGTATGGCGTGAGCGTGCTTGCCATGAATGTTATGGAGCTAAAAAACGAAGATGTGGAGAAGGTTTTTGAGAAAATACTGTTAGAATTTCCAATAAATTCACTAAAGGTTAAAATGCCAAGATGGCTCCAAGCGCTTCCTTATGAAGACCCTATAATTTCTAATGTCATAAACGAGATAAAAGCCTTTGGAGACAACGCGACCAAGATAGGGCAGATAGACAAGACCACAATAGCCTTTGCTGAGAGTGAAGACTTTGAGCCCATCTCTGTCGGCTCTATAAAGCTGGGAGAGGGAGCAGTAAACTTTGACATAGCGCCTAGGCCACACCTTTTCTACAAAGTGCTTTCGCTTCAGTGCGGAACTGAGATCAAAGACGACTTCTTCCTTGTAAACTATATCAAAGAGCTAGCAAAAGCCAAGAAGGAGTATGACAAACTTGAGTCTGCTCTTGAGAGCGTGAACGAGACGGGGTATGGCATTGTAAATCCAAGCGTAGATGAGATGACTCTTGAAGACCCGCAGATAGTCAAGCAGGGTTCAAAATTTGGAGTTAAGCTCAAAGCTTCAGCGCCTAGCCTTCACATCATGAGAGTAGATGTCGAGACCGAAGTCAACCCTATCGTCGGGACAGAACAACAAAGCCAAGACCTTGTAAAATATCTGCAGACTGAGTTTGAAAACAACCCTGAGTCCATTTGGGAGACCAATATGTTTGGAAAGAGTCTTCATTCTCTAGTAAACGACGGCATTCACTCAAAACTAGTATTGATGCCAACCGAAGCGCAAAGAAAAATGAGAAAAACGCTTGGTAGAATTGTAAACGAGGGTAAGGGTGGAATAATTTGCATTTTACTTTAAATATTTAAAAAACAGCAATTTTGCTGTTTTTTTAATGTTTTTTATTGAAAATTTTGTATATTTTTGGTAAAATATATTCATGGATAAATACAAAGAGCAACTGTTTGAGACGGATGATAATAGTTTTTTGGAGTGTATAAACAATTTGAGGTATGACGAAATTGAGGAGTTTTTTGACTTTGAGACTAGGCAAAAACTAAAGAATGTCGCCCTAAATTCTGTAGAAGAAAACGGCATGTTTTTGCGAAAAAACATGCTCTACAAGTGGTTTAAATTTGTGCCAGAGAAATATTTGAGCAAAATTTATGAAAAGCTCGACCTAGACTTTTTGTTTTTGAGCGACAAGTTTTGCAATGCAAACTTTAAGAGCCTAAATTTCGAAAACAGGCTTAGGCTCTTTAAAAAGCTCTTTGACTACAAAGGAAAACCTGAAACTCCAAAACTCAACGAGTCGGCCTCGGCTTCTTTAAAACAGATGGGAGAGGTGCTCTTAAACTCAAGGCGCAGTGGCGCGACCAAGGAGCAGCTGAAGGAGCTCAGCTCTTATCTTAAGAGTAATGCTGGCGTAAGAGACTATCTAAAGACTATCGCTGAAAAGATGGACGACCTATTTTTTTGCGGTGAGGAGATTATAGACGGGCTCTATGTTAGCGCTGAACAGCTAGATGTAGAAAAGCTAGTGAAAGAGGCAAAGCGCGGCATTGAGACGCTTCCTAAGAGGCTTCTCACAAAAGAGTTTAGCTATGCCGTGGCTAGAGAGTGTTTTTCTAAACCTGATGGCTTTAGTTTGTTCTATCACAACCTTGAGCGTAAAAACAAAGACTTTGCAGAGAGCGTTTACAAGAGGCTAAAAGAGCTCTGCGACTACACAGCGGGCGTCAAGGGCGTTACAAAACAGCAGTTTTGCGTGAGGTTTTTTAAAGACGACTATATTAGAGTTAAGGAAAACCTAAACATGCTAAAAAGCTCAGGGAGCTTGACTGAAGACCCAAAGGTCGGCGCCCTGTATGAAGTGGCAAAGCTTTTAAAGAAAGAGGGAAACATAAACTACAGGAGCTATTATGTCGTCAAAACTTACTACGATGATTACTCAAAGCTCGATTGCTACAAAGAGCTTTTAAAAGAGGCAAAGCTTAAGTTTGGAAAAGAGCTCGCTTCCTCTCTTACTCAAGTGAAGGACCTCGATTATGTCAAAGATTCTAAAGACGCCGAGCTCAAAGTCCACTATTTTAAAGGCGAAGACTTTAACCTCTTAATCCATGTTACAGATAAAAATGCAAAGGAGGCCAAAAGAGACTGGGTCAATGACGCAAAAGGCGCAGGCAAAGTCATTTCGCTCAGCGTCATAAACCAGGGCTTTTGGGGGAGGTATAAAACAAAAGAAAACCCAGTCGTCTTGGGCTTTGAAAATATTGAGCCTGAGGGTATAGTTCATGCGCTTGCGGCCGACTCGTTTTCAAGCGCGAATATAGACAAGAC
>CALVTI010000010.1 GCA_944361835.1 uncultured Clostridia bacterium | reverse complement strand
AAATTAAAAAAACTCAGCGAGGCAGAGATAGAGAATAAAATAAATGAGGCGCTAATTGAGTATAGCATTGAGGGGATAAAAGACAGCCTTGTCAAAGAGTTGAGCTTATATGAAAAATATCTTGTCTCAATCGTTAGACTTTCGTTTAGAGAACTCTCTCTTGTTTACATTGATGACATTTTTTCCAAGTTGAGGGAAGACGACTGCGAAAAAATCTTGGGGTTAATAAAACAGCTATTTTTACAAAAGGGCATAACTGTTTTACTTGCTACGCAAGATGAAAGCATAGCTGATTTAATGGATAGAAAAATTTATTTCGAAAACGGAATTATTGTAGACAAAGCTCAGTGAGTTTTGTAATATTCTTCGACTGAAATATAGTCAGGAGCTTTGGCTCTTGGCTTATTTTTTTTGCCTTGCAGAGAATTTTGGGCGTTTAGAAGAGACATTACCTGAGTCATTTGAGGAGACAGATTTGGAGTGAGAGCTTTTAAAAGCTCGGCTGGGTTTGAACCTCCTTGCAAGAGCGGAAGGAGCATTTTAATATCTAGCCCTCTAAAATTTTGACTAGCCTGAGGAGGGTCTAAATTTGGAGTCTCTGGATAGAGGTTTTGATTGGGACTAGCGTTGATATTTTCCATGTTCACCTCGGTACAATAATTTATATGCTCGCATATATTAAATTAGTTCTATGGGAGGAAAATTATGCGAAATTTTGCAGATTTTAAAGCTGAGGAGAAGAGGGCAGAGGCGCCAAAACCAGAGGCTGGAGAGGAGCTGAGAAAGAGCTTTGATAAATATAAAGATATGGACGCGGAAGAGCTTAGGAAAACTCTTTTTGAAGAGGTGGGGAAGCAAAAAGAAAACGGAACTTTTGACATCTCAGCGCTTGAAGAGGGCGTAAACAATATGAGCGCATTCTTGACTGCCGAGCAAATGGAAAATTTAAAAAATTTGTTGAACCAAATTAGGTAGTAAAAATGATTTTAAGAAAACTTGACGAAAAATTATACAAAATTTTGACTTTAGACAGCAAAAATGACCAAAAAGACGAAAAAAACGAGCTTGAATGCTTAATTTATTCAAATAATCTGCCTGTCCTGAAACGAGAGCTGAAGAAAATGGGGATAGAGGTTTTGGCTAGTTTCCCTTTTATTGGCGCGGTGGCAGTCAAACTTCCTAAAGACGAGCTTTTAAGATTGACTATGAAAAATTACATAAGTTATATCTCTAGCCAAAGCACTGTTTTTGCCATGATGAATGTTTCGAGAAAAGTTTTAAAGCTTAGGCAGTCAAAGGCAAAAAACAAGGTGACCATAGCGTTTATTGACACAGGCATAAACGAACATCTAGACTTTTCGTTGCCAAAGCGCAGGATAATAAAATTTTTAGACCTTGTAAACGGAGGCGAGAGCCCTTATGACGACAATGGCCACGGCACCTTTGTGGCTGGCGTGGCTTCGGGCAATGGGTTTGCTTCGGGGGAGAAATTTAAGGGCGTTGCGCCTAAGGCAGATATAATATCAATAAAGGCGCTTGACTCTAGCGGAGAGGCAAGCGCAAGCCGAATTTTAAGCGCTATGCAGTGGGTCTATGACAATGATAGAAAATATAATATAAAAGTCGTGTGTATGAGTTTTGGGAGTGAGCCTCTTGGCTTGCAGGACCCTATTATGAAAGGCGCAGAGGCGCTTTGGCAAAAGGGCATTGCTGTCGTGTCAGCCGCAGGCAATAGCGGGCCTATGCCTGAGACAATAAAGAGCCCTGGAGTCAGCCAGAGGATAATAACGGTCGGTGGGCTTGATGACAAAAGAGAAGGGGAGAGCTTTAATAGGAAAAATTTTATGGTGGCAGATTTTTCATCTCGGGGCCCAGCCTTTCAAAAGTTTAAGCCCGACCTAATCGCGCCCTCTGTCTTCATAACGAGTTGTGCCAAAGACGGAGGGTATGCTTCTTTGAGCGGAACAAGCGTGGCCACTCCTATGGTAGCTGGACTTATTGCTCTCGCGTATGAGCAAAATAAAAACTTCCCTCCAGACTATTTAAAAAGAGCCCTTCTTGCTTCTTGTGAGCCTATTACTAGAAATAGAAATCTGGAGGGATTTGGGCTGCCAAACGCAGATAAATTTTTTACTTTTTTAGGGTTTTAGAAGTGACTTCTAAAATTTTTTCAATAATGAGTTTGTTGGCGTTTCTTGCGTTGTTTGTTTTCATATTTTCAATTAATTTTTGACTTTTGCGCTCTGTTTCATAAATTTTTGCTAAAAAAGTGTCTTTATTTAAATTTTCTTCTAAGAGCAAAATTGCATAACCCTTTTGCTTAAAGAGGTTTGCATTTTCGATTTGGTCGCCTCTAGACTGAGTTTTTGAAAGAGGAATTAGGAGCATTGGTTTTCTTAACGCGCAGAGCTCAAAGATAGAATTCGCGCCAGCTCTTGACACTACAAGGTCGGCCGCCGCTAAATAGTCCCATATGTTTTCAGCAAATTCTATTTGAAAATAATTTTCAAGCCTTAGTGATTTATTTAAATTATTTTTGCCTACAATGTGAAAAATATTGTAATTTTTTGTTAAATCTTCTATACTTTCAAAAACTGTATCATTTATTTTCTTGGACCCTAAACTACCACCAAAAATCAATAAATTTTGTTTATTTTTGGAAATTTTATATTTATTTTTAATTTTTTCTGCATTTCCTTCGAAAATTTCTTTTCTAATAGGCGAGCCTGTAAATATACATTTATTAGACTGCTCGCAAGTGTCTCTAAAACTTGTAAACATGAATTTTGAATATTTTAAAATTATTTTATTTGCGAGCCCAAAACTGTAGTCGCTTTCATGGCTTAGCACAGGCACTTTTAATTTTTTGCCCGCTATAGCGACAGGCACTGACACATATCCGCCTTTTGTGAAAATAATATCTGGTTTTATTTTTTTTACTATTTTTTTACATTTATTTATTGATTTTAACAGCTTAAACGGAATTAAAAGATTTTTGAGTGTCAATTTCCTGACGAGTTTTACAGCTTCAATCTCAATAAACTCAACACCCTCAATTTTAGAAATAATATCTTTTTCCATGCCGTTTGTGCCAATGTAGTAGATTTTATCAAAATGTTTTTTCAGGTCAGGGATGAGCGCGACATTTGGCATTATGTGGCCGGCGGTGCCTCCGCCTGTAAGAATAATTGATTTCATATTTACTCCTAAGAGTAATATATGTAGTTTGAGAACAAATATAAGCAGTTAGACGACTGAAAAGTGTCGCTATGCTGCGTTTCTGCGAAGCGCCCGAAGACAGTCACGTATGTCAATATACACTTCTGCTGAAGTGTTTACTGCCGGGTTTCTTGGGAAAAATCTTAATGGGGTGTAAAAAATCCCGGGCGGGGCTCGGGATTTTTTAGTTTGCTATTTTTAGGCGGTCTTGTTCGATTTCGGTTTTGTAGAGCTTGTATTTGTCTACTAAGTAGAAAAAATATCTTTCTTTTTGCGTTGGGCTTAGAGAACTATAATATCTGTGGTCCATCAAACGCGCTATTGGATTTAAGACTTCTTCGTCTTCGTTTAGGAGTTGTTTTACCTTATTGTAAAGCACTTCGTCCCTTGTTGTGTCTAATTTCCTAATGTTTCTCTTAAAGAGATCCTCACCTCTAAGTCTGCTTCGTGCGAGCATAGCTAATTCTCTAATCGTGCTCATTTTGTCCTCCTGTGATGGCAATAGTTTATCACCTTTCACAGGCTTTTCAAGAGGAAATCTTGACCGAAATTGTCGACTTATGTCGAATAGAAAAAGAGGTAGTTTTTTCTTGACTTAAACGGCCTATTTTTACTAAACTCACTAATGGTAAAAGGAGAATTATGGAAGGAAAAATTATTGTTATTGAAGGAACAGACGGTTCGGGGAAGAAAACTCAGGCGGAAAAGCTGAGAGACTATTTTTTGACTCAAGGAAAACAAGTCAAACTCCAGAGCTTTCCAAACTATGACTCACTTTCGTCAGGGCCAGTCAAGATGTATTTGAGTGGAGAGCTTGGCAAACATGTAGAAGACTTTGACGCTTTTCAAAGCTCAGTGCTCTTCAGTGTAGACAGACTCTGCACCATGCAGGTCTACAAAGATTTTTTGGCTGAGGGCGGAATTTTGATACTCGACAGATACGTGGAGTCAAATTTTGTTCATCAAGCCTGCAAAATTTCGAGCCCTGAGCTTCTTGAGACATATATACAGTGGCTAGAGAGCTTTGAGTATGGCATGCTCAAGCTTCCAAGGCCAGATAAAATATTTTTTCTAAACATGCCTCTTGAAAAAAGCCTCGAGCTCGCTCATGGTAGGAACGGTTACAAGGCGGGGACGAGCAAGGACATTCATGAGGAAGATGAGGCGTATATGAAAAAGGCGTATGAGTCGGGGATGAACATGGCGACGCGCTTTGGTTGGGAGAGGATAGACTGCACTGGTGAGAGCGGGGAGCTAAAGACTAAAGAGCGCATTCATGAGGAGATTGTGGAGAGATTATAAAAGGTGGCCTGGGGCCACCTTTTTAAAACTTTATTTTGTCTTTAATATATCCTTCGACTTCTTCTATTTTGAGAGTGATTTGTTTCATCGTGTCGCGGTCTCGAATTGTGACTGTTCCGCTATTGAGCGTCTCGTCGTCTACTGTCAGACAGAACGGTGTGCCTATTTCATCATGGCGACGATAGCGCTTTCCAATGCTTCCGCTTTCGTCGTAATCACACATAAACTCTTTTGAAAGTTTGTGGTAGAGCTCAAGAGCCTTTTCGCTGTGATTTTTCTTCATGAGAGGCAGGACGGCGAGCTTGTAGGCGGAGATAGCTGGGTGAAATTTCATAACAACTCTCGTCTCTCCATCTTCAAGAGTTTCTTCGTGATAAGCTTCGCACAAAATGGCAAGCATAAGTCTGTCGGCGCCGATGGAATATTCTATGACATTTGGAATGTATTTCTCGTTTGTTATTGGGTCCATATACATCATGCTCTTGCCAGAAAATTCTTGGTGGCGAGAGAGGTCGTAGTTTGAGCGGTTGTGAATGCCGTTTAGTTCAGACCAGCCGATAGGGAAGAGGTATTGTATATCACAGGCGGCTCTGGCGTAGTGAGCGAGCTTGTCGTGGTCTTTAAACCTTAAGTGCTCTTTGTCTATGCCTAGGTCTAAAAGGAAGGAATGAGCTTTTTCTTTATAGAGGTTATAAAATTTTTCATCGTCTCCTTCTTTGCAAAAGAGCTGGTGCTCCATTTGTTCAAACTCAATAGTCCTAAAGATGAAATTGCCAGGTGTAATTTCGTTTCTAAACGCCTTTCCTATTTGGGCGATTCCAAACGGCACTTTGGCGCGCATAGTTCTTTGAACATTTAAGAAGTTTACAAACTCACCTTGAGCTGTCTCAGGGCGGAGGTAAACTTTGTTTTGACCGTCTTCAGTCACGCCTCTAGAGGTTTCAAACATGAGGTTAAATTGTCTTATTGGCGTCCAGTTGAAGCGCCCGCAGTGAGGGCAGGCGACCTTGTGCTCGATAATATAGCTCTCCATCTCCTCAGTCGTCATAGTGTCTGGGTTTACTTTGCCTTTGGAGTGCGCCTCTATGAGGTTGTCGGCTCTGTGTCTAGTTTTGCACTCTCTACAGTCAAGTTTTGGGTCGGCAAAAGAAGTCGTGTGACCGCTCGCTTCCCAAACTGTCGGGTTCATGAGTATGGCGGCATCTATTCCAAAAGAGTTGTCGCTTTCTTGAACAAAGCGTTTCCACCAAGCTCTTTTTAAATTATTTTTTATTTCGACGCCTATTGGGCCATAGTCCCAGGTGTTTCCCATTCCGCCATAAATCTCGCTTCCTGGGAAGATGAAGCCTCTAGATTTTGAGAGGCTTACGAGTTTATCCATTGTCAAATTTTTTTCCATATATTCTCCTTTTGCCTAAAATAAAGCCCTAGGCAAGCTTGCCTAGGGACGAAAGTTCTTTCCGCGGTTCCACCCTAATTAGTGAGCTAGGCTCACTCTCTTTTTTGGCTTTTACGCAAGCCCAAGCGAAAAACTACGAGATTCCAACCTCATCAACGTTTTTTATAGTATATTCCTAATATTTTTAAATGTCAAACGAAAATAAAAAAATCCCTCAAAGAGGGACGGCTAAATTAAGCTATCTTTGCAGTTTCTAACATTTTAGCAAAGTGAGCTTGTTTTCTGCTGGCAGAATTTTTGTGAATAACATTGTCTTTTGCAGCACTGTCAAGAAGTTTTACGACCTCTTTATATAGCTTCTCAGCTTCCTCAAGCTGTTTTTCAGCAACGGCGGTCTTAAACTTTTTGATATAAGTGTTTATTCTAGACTTGATAGCTTTGTTTTGAGCGTTCTTTTTCTCATTCACATCAACTCTCTTAATCGCTGATTTAATGTTTGGCATATCCGTCTCCTTTTGTACCAAAGCATTTTAGCATAACGTTTTTTGAAAATCAACTATTTTTTTAAAAAACTTAGAGCCATGGTTAAATTTATGGAGATTTGCATAAAATATTTAGAGTGAAAACCAAGATTTTTATTGGGCTTGTCGTCGTTTTGGTAATTTTTTTAATTACCTTCTTTTCCATCACGACATATTCTTATCTCTATCCGCTTAAGTACAAAGCAGACATTATGGAGTATGCAGAGGAGTATGGCGTGAGGCCAGAGCTTGTGGCGAGTATCATAAACGCGGAGTCGAGGTTTGACGCGACGGCTGTTTCTAAAAAAGGTGCAATGGGGCTTATGCAAATTATGCCAGCCACGGCCGAGTGGATAGCGTGCGAGCTCGAGGTTGAAGATTTTAAAAGCGAGGACCTCTTTGAGCCGAGGGTGAATATTAGGTTTGGGACTTACTATCTTAGCTATCTCATGACAAAGTTTGAGGGCGAGTATGAGGTCATATGCGCATACAATGCTGGCGAAAGCACGGTCAGGGCTTGGCTAAAAGACTCAAGCTATTCTAGCGACGGAGTCAAACTCGAAAAAGTCGCGTACAGCGAAACAAACAGTTATGCAAACAAAGTTTTGAAAAACTTGTCCAGATATTCTAAAGCATTTGACAAATAACTGTATTTTTGTTA
This sequence comes from uncultured Clostridia bacterium, assembly GCA_944361835.1. GTDB lineage: Bacteria > Bacillota > Clostridia > Christensenellales > UBA1242 > Caccopulliclostridium. Next base: position 2,416 of record CALVTI010000010.1, on the reverse strand, counting down.
TCTTTTTTGCCATAAAGGAGAAGTTATGGCAGATATTCAAAATCTTTCTAGCGAAATTGATATTAGAAGAGCAAAGATTGAGGAGCTAAAGAAAGAGGGGAAAATACCATATAAAGAAAGATTTGAGCGCACGCATAGACTCAGCGAGGCCAGAACTCTCGAGGAAGGCTCTAAGGTAAAGGTCGCTGGCCGTATAATCTTTAGAAGGATTATGGGAAAGTTTGGCTTTACAAAAATAATGGACGTAGAGGGCGCGCTTCAGGTCAGCGTGGGTAGAAATGAGCTCAGCGAAGAGGACTATGACTTTTACAAAAAGATGATCGACATAGGCGATTTCATTGGCGTAGAAGGCGAGATTTACAAAACGCAGACTGGCGAAATTACAGTCAGGGCTGAGAAAGTCACTTTGCTTAGTAAAGCGCTCAGGCCTCTGCCTGAAAAGTTCCACGGCCTTACTGATATAGAAGCTAGATACAGACAAAGATACCTCGACCTTGTGAGCAACGAAGAGACAAGGCGCGTTATGCTTGGCAGAACAAAAGTCTTAAACTTTATTAGAAAGTTTTTGACAGAAAATGGTTTTCTTGAGGTGGAGACTCCTATTCTTCAAAGCGCTGTCTGTGGGGCGTCGGCAAAACCGTTTATGACAAAACACAATGCTCTTGACAAGATTTGTAACCTTCGCATAGCTCCTGAGGTTTATCTAAAACAAGTTATCGCTGGGGGCTTTGACAGGTGTTTTGAGGTAGCAAAATGCTTTAGAAATGAGGGCATGGACCAACAGCACCTCCAAGAGTTTACCATGGTGGAATGGTACGCTTCTTACTGGAATTTTGAAGACAACATTAAGTTTTATAAGTCCTTTATTCAAAATCTTTTGCAAGAAGTTTTGGGCACGCAAAAAATCACATATCAAGGTGTGGAGCTGGACTTTAGCAAAAAGGTTTGGCCAAGGATAAACTATGTCGAAAAGCTAAGAGAGATTTTGGGATTTGACTTTATGGAATATACTGAGCCTAAAGCGCTAGTCGAAGCTATAGTAAAGTCTGGCAAACTTCCTGCTAGCGAATTTGAAGGCGTTAAGACTTTGGGGGGAGTGATAGACCTCGCTTACAAGAGGCTTATTAGAGAGCATATTATTCAGCCGACCATTCTTTATAACTATCCTGCTTGCCTCGTTCCACTTGCAAGAAGAAATGACAAGGACTCAAGGATTATAGATATGTTCCAGATTTTGTGCGTAGGCAGTGAGCTAGCCAAGGCTTATAGTGAGCTTGTAGACCCAATAGTGCAGAGAGAGGCCTTTGAAGAGCAGGCGAGGGCAAAGGCTCAGGGTGACGATGAAGCTATGGATTTAGATGAGAACTTTATGCTCGCCATGGAGCACGGCATGCCACCTATCAGCGGGCTTGGCTTTGGCGTGGACAGGCTCATGGTCATCATGTTTGACCAGCCGTCTATAAGAGATGTCATACTCTTTCCTCTCATGAAATAGTGTCAAAAAATTGGACAAAAGAAAGTTTTTTTGTAAAAAGCTTTCTTTTTTTAGCATGACAGTGATATTATATTCCGTATACAAGGTGAAAAAAATGATAGAAATAAAAGAAGTAAAATCAAGAAGAGATAAAGCGAGATTTGTAGATTTTCCTACAAAGCTCTACGAGGATTGTCCATATTATGTTCATCCCTTGAGAAGCGATGAGATGAACCTTTTTAATAGAAAAAAGAATGTGTCTTATGACGATTGTGAGGCCGTGTATTATCTCGCATTAAAAGATGATGAGGTGGTTGGCAGAATTGCTGGTATAATTCAAAATCTCTACAATGAAAAGACAAACGAAAAGCGAGTGAGGTTTACGCGCTTTGACTGCATAGACGATGTTGAGGTGGCCAAAAAACTTTTTGAGGCTGTCGAAAATTGGGCGCGAAAAAAGGGCATGAATATCGTTCATGGGCCTATGGGCTTTAACGACCTAGACAGAGAGGGCATGCTTGTAGAGGGCTACGACCATGACTCGACTTTTGAAGAACAGTACAACTATCCATATTATCCAAAGCTCGTCGAGGCCTGCGGATACTCTAAGGAGATAGACTGGCTGGAGTACAAAATTTTTCCGCCAAAGGAAATGGACGAGCGCATAGACCATCTTTCGGACGCTGTGCTTAAGAGATACCACCTTAGAGTGGGCACGGCAAAAAACAAAAAAGAGTACATAAACAAGTACAAAGAGGGGCTGTTTAAGGTGCTTGATGAGGCCTATGGAGACCTCTATGGAGTTGTGCCGTTTACTGATAGGCTTAGAGAGCAGATAGTCAAGCAATTTCATCTCTTTATCAGCCTAAAATATATCATTGTTATCGTAGACGAAAACGACGAGGTAGTGGCCTTTGGTTTTGCTATTCCGTCTCTTTCAAA
>CALVTI010000009.1 GCA_944361835.1 uncultured Clostridia bacterium | reverse complement strand
TTCTCACCAAAAAATTTTGACAATTCTATTATGTTTTAAAAATAAAGTTCTATGCGGAGATTTTAAAAAATTTGTAGGAATTTGTAAGATAGGCCCATCGCTGGGGCTTTTCCCGCCCGCCCACCCCAAATAAAAGGGGGCCTTTTAAAAACCCGAGGCATGCCTTACTGCGACGCTCCCGGACGGCAGGAGCGGTGCAGCGCTCGCTCGGGAGCTAGTCGTTTAAGAGAGAGGCTCTCTAGGCTCCACGTTGTACTTTTTCATTCCGGTGAAAAAGTACCAAAAAGCCGCCGGGGGTTCGGATTCCCCCGGAGCCCCACAAACCGCCCTTGGCGAAGCCAGGCTTCGAAGACTAAGAGGCTTGGCTCTGCGGGGCCATAAGGTTGGGATAGAAGGCGAGAGGTAGTGCGCTGGGGCCTCAGGTCGTGCGCTGGAGCCTCGGGCAGGCCTTCGAAGCTTTAACTCTCGTGTCATTGCGAGCGTCAACGTCTTTAGTCCGCTTACTTTGACGGGTAGTCTCCAAAGATGGACAAGAACAAAAAGCTCCACGCAGTGGGGGTTTTAAAGGGGCAACGCCCCTTTAATTTAGGGTGGGTGGGCGGGAAATCTTCGAAGGCTTTTCAGCGCCCTCAAAAAAAATTTTGAGAAAGTAGTGCAAATTGCTTGCAAAATGTTGGCCGGGGTGGGGTACACTTATAATGAAGATGCCTCGGTGGCTCCGCCGTTAGAAAAAACCTCACAAGAGGCTCCCGCGCTGTTCTTTTTGTACAATGTGAGAATTTTGTAGCATTTTTAGTTAAACTTAAAATAAAAGGAGAATAAATGAAAAAGAAATTTAAACTACTCGCTACTATAGCTTCAATAAGCATGACTCTGGCTTTGATGGTCTTTGGTGTGCTTGCAGCGACTAGTGTCAATGTAACAATCAATTCAAATGTGAGTTATACCGCTGAGGGCGTGGCGTTCAAGCTTCATGGCAAAAGTGAGCTCTTAAGCGCAAAGCCTGAAGGCGTTGCGACTGACCTAGTCGAAGGAGCTCAAGGCGTTGAGACGCTGACGGTCGATGTGACAAGTGGGGCTACTGGCCAAATGACTTTGGATAGCCAAACTTATACCGCGTCAAGCACTTGGGTGGTTTACACTTTCACAGTAGAAAACATTGGCTCAAACACAATCGATGCTATAGAGGTCAGTGCTATAGCGGCAGACTCAAATGTTACAGCGACAAGTGACACGCCAGTAGGAGGCCTTGACCAAGGCGAAAGTGAGACTTTTAGATGTTATTTTGAGCTTCAAAACACCAACCGCTCTATTGCTGAAAATGCGACAAGCGTTGAGATAAAAATTGGTGAGGGCTTGAAGCTCCCTGATATTGAGACGACCTATTATCCTGAGGGTGGATTTCTAGGTTATCCTATCTATACGCTCACTAATATTCCTTCTTCAGCTACCGTTCTTGAAATAAGGTGGAGAAAAAATGGTTGGGAATTGGGTATTATTGATCCAGATAATTTAGCTGGCGGGCGCGTTGAGTTTGATACAGGCTACAGATTGACGACCATGGAAATAACTGGGAGCACTATGGAGATAGACGTGGCTGACTTAACCGAGGGCGACTCTGTGGCAACGGAGGCTTTTGTGGCCGTGCCTCTTGTGAATGGTGCAGAATATTACAGTGAAGTAAGTTTTAGAATTGGTGATGGAACAAACTACACTGCATGGTCTTCGACGTATTCTTCTTTTTCATACACTTAATGGGTTTTAAATAACAAAAATCTCAGCGGGGCTGAGATTTTTTGATGAAGGGAGGGCTTTTGGGCGAAATTAATTATTATTATACACAATTTTATGTTTAAAGCAAAAGATTTTTGGCTAATATTAAAAAAAAGTAAAATTTGTGGTTGACATAATTTGAGCGTTGTGATATATTTTATGTCAAGCAGTATACGAATAGTGGAAATGTGGGCTTTTTTAGGTTAAACTTTATATTTTCTAAGCAAGCATAAGTGTTTTATCATGCTTGCGATTTTCGTGTCTGGAGATATATTTAATAGAGTTTAGGAGAAGTTTTATGCAAGAGATGCCAAACATTAAGAAAGTTATGTATGGTCAAACTGAGAGGCACAGTTTTTCCAAGTTAGACGAAAACTTTGATATGCCAAACTTACTCGACATTCAAAAAGTGGCCTACAAAGAGTTTTTGGATGAGGGCATTAAAAATGTTTTGGAGGAATTTTCTCCTATTTCAGACTATAGCGGTAAAGCCAAGCTATATTTTTTGAGTGCTGACCTCAGCGGGAAGCCAAAATATTCCATCAAAGAATGCAAGCGCAGAGGAGCTAGCTACACCATTCCTCTAAAAGTGCAGGCTAGGTTTGTTATTGAAGACAGCGGTGAGGCTGTAGACCAAGAGGTTTATCTTGGTGATATTCCATATATGACAGACGAGGGCTCTTTTATCTTCAACGGCATTGAGAGAGTTGTTGTGAGCCAGATTGTGAGAAGCCCTAGCGTTTACTTTACTAGAGAGAAAGAAGACAACGCCACCCTTAGAGGCCAGATTATACCTGTGGAAGGTATGTGGCTAGAGTTTGAGCAGGGTGCAAACGAGATAATAAAGCTCGTGTTTGACAGAAGCAGTAAGTTCACAGTCGGCATCTTTTTAAAGGCTTTTGGATACACAAACGAAGAGATCTTAAAGCTCTTTGGGGATAATCCATATCTTAAAAATGTTCTTGAAAGAGAGCCACAGACTACTCAAGAAGAGGCGCTCGTTGAAGTGGCTAGAAAGACTAGACCTACTGAGATACCTTCTGCAGACTCGACTAGAAACTATTTAAATCAGTCATTCTTCACTGACCAATACTATGGACTTACTCGTGTAGGCCGTTACAAATTTAACAAAAAGCTTTCAATAGCTACCAGAATTACTGGCCAAGTTGCAGCTGAAAATATAGCTATAGAAGACGAGGTCGTAGTCAAAGAAGGCGAGGTTATTGGAAAAGAAATTGCAAGAAAAATTCAAGATGCCGGCATAAACGAAGTTTGGGTTATGGCAAACGGCAGAAAACACCTCATGAGAGGAAACAATAGAGTTAGACTCTCAGCAGTTATTCCTTGCGACGAAAAAGAGCTTGGGATTACAGAAGAGGTATACTATCCAGTTCTTCATCAAATAATGAAAGAAAACAGGTCTAAAGAGAAGAGACTTCAGGCTATTAAAGAGAATGCAAAACAACTCCTTATCACAACTCTCACTATGGACGACATTCTTGCTAGCCTTAGCTACTATTTAGATCTTCTTGAGGGTATTGGTCAAATCGACAACATCGACCACCTTTCAAACAGAAGAATTTCCACAGTAGGGGAATTACTGAGCAAGTCGTTCCGTAGTGGCATTAAAAGATTAGCCCAAACTATCAAAGAGACACTTCAAGGAAGAGAGCTGTCCGAAGTTACTCCTACTCAAATAGTAAACCCAAGGCCAGTAAACAAAGCGCTTAAAGATTTTATAGCTGCTTCACAGCTAAGCCAGCTCATGGACCAAATCAACGCGCTTTCAGGACTCACACAAAAGAGAAAAATCTCAGCTGTCGGCCCTGGCGGTGTGAAGAAAGAAAGAGCGAGCGCAGAAGTGCGTGATGTGCACTACACCCACTACGGAAGAATTTGTGCTATCGAGACTCCTGAAGGTCAAAGCATTGGTCTTATCAGCACACTTACTAGCTACACGAGAGTAAACGAATATGGTTTCCTTGAGACGCCTTATAGAAAAGTTGATAAAGCTACGGGCAAGGTTTCTAAAGACTACGAATTTTTAATGGCGGATGTCGAGGACGAGGCATATATCGCTCAGGCTATTGAGCCTCTTGATAAAGAAGGCAGGTTTGTAAACTCTAGAGCCATTTGTCGTCACAAAAACTCTATCGTCGAAGTTCCTGTAAGCCAGATAGACTATGTCGATGTTTCAGCAAGACAGTTTATCTCGGCAGCTACCTCACTTATACCATTCCTTGAAAACGACGACTCAGCTCGTGCACTTATGGGCGCGAACATGCAACGTCAGGCTGTACCTCTTTTAAGGCCAGAAGCTCCTATCGTCGGGACAGGCATGGAGAGAAAAGTTGCTTACGATTGCGGGGCGATGATAATTTCAAAGACTGATGGCGAAGTGAGCTATGTCAGCGCAGATGAGATAAGGGTAAAGCACGGAAAAGAAGAGGACTCATATTTCCTCACTAAATTTGATAAAACCAACGCAGACACTTGCGTAAACCAAAAGCCTTGTGTAGTCAAAGGCCAAAAGATAGCCAAGGGAGACGTGCTTGCTGATGGGTTCTCGACTCAAAACGGAGAGCTTGCTCTTGGCAAAAACGTTTTGATTGGCTACATGAACTGGGAAGGTTATAACTACGAAGACGCTATTCTTATCAGCGAAAGAATAGCTAAAGAAGACGTTTATACTTCAATTACTTTGAAAGTAGAAGAAATAAAGTGCCGTACGACAAAGCTCGGCGATGAAGAGATTACGAGAGATATACCAAACCTTGGCGAAGAAGCTCTTAAAAATCTTGATGAGAACGGTATTGTTAGAGTCGGTGCAGAAGTTAGAGCAGGCGACATACTCGTGGGTAAAGTTACGCCAAAAGGTGAGACTGAGCTTACGCCTGAAGAGAGGCTCCTAAGAGCTATATTTGGTGAGAAAGCAAGAGAGGTTAGAGACACCTCACTTAGAGTACAACACGGCAGAGGCGGAGTTGTGGTCGACGTTCAAGTCTTCTCAAGGAAAAATAAAGACGAGCTTGAGCCGGGCGTAAATATGATGGTAAAAGTTTATGTCGCTCAAAGAAGAAAGCTTTCTGTCGGCGATAAAATGGCCGGGCGTCACGGAAACAAAGGTGTCGTTTCGAGAATATTGCCAGAGGCAGATATGCCATATATGGCAAACGGCCAGCCACTTGACCTCGTGTTGAACCCTCTTGGTATTCCGTCGCGTATGAACGTGGGGCAGGTGCTTGAAGTTCACCTTGGCCTTGTAGCTCAAAGCCTTGGCTGGAAAGTGGCTACTCCAGTGTTTGACGGAGCTAGCGCAGAAGATATTCAAAAGCTTCTTATAGCAAACAATTTCCCAGCAAACGGAAAGATTCAGCTCTATGATGGCAGAACAGGCGAGCCTTTTGCAAACCCTGCTACTGTGGGTTATAAATACATGCTTAAACTAGACCACATGGTTGACTCTAAGATGCACGCTCGTTCAACTGGGCCATACTCGCTTGTCACCCAACAACCTCTTGGCGGTAAAGCTATGTTTGGTGGACAGAGATTTGGTGAAATGGAAGTTTGGGCGCTTGAAGCTTATGGCGCAAGTAGCCTGCTCCAAGAAATTCTTACAGTCAAATCAGACGACGTTGTGGGAAGAACGAAGACATTTGAGTCTATCGTCAAAGGTCAGCCTATTGCTGAGCCAGGAATTCCTGAGTCGTTTAAAGTTCTTGTCAAAGAACTCCAAGCTCTTGGCCTAGATATAAAGATACTCACGGAAAACCAACAAGAAGTTTCGATCCAAGAACTTTCCAACGATGACCTTGACATGCCTACTCTCAGCCAGGAAGTTGAGGAAGAGCTTAAAGATATTACTCTCGACTTTGATGAAGAAGTTAAGCCAGAAGAAACAGAAGACCAAAAGCCTGCAGATGAGACCACCTCAGTGTTTGACACAGACAACTTGTTTGAAGACTTTGAGGATTTTGATGAGTAAAGGAGATAAGAGATGTTTGAACTTAACAATTTCGATTCTATAAAGATAGGCATTGCCTCACCTGAAAAGATTAGAGAATGGTCATATGGGGAGGTGACCAAGCCAGAAACTATAAATTATAGAACTCAAAAGCCAGAAAAAGATGGTCTCTTTTGCGAACGAATTTTTGGACCTAGAAAGGACTGGGAATGCCACTGCGGAAAGTATAAGAGAATCCGCTATAAAGGCGTTGTGTGTGACAAATGTGGTGTCGAGGTTACTAGAGCTAAGGTTAGAAGAGAGAGAATGGGCCATATTGAGCTCGCAGCTCCTGTTTCTCACATTTGGTTCTGTAGGTCAGTTCCATCAAAGATTGGTGTTATCCTAGACATAACGCCTAAGGCACTAGAGCAGGTAATATATTATGTAAACTACATCGTGCTCGACCCAAAAGAAACACATTTTACTTACAAACAAATCATAACAGATAAAGAATATAGAGAGGCTCTTGAGCAATATGGCCCAAACAGCTTTGAGGCTGGAATGGGCGCAGAAGCGATAAAGAGACTGCTCAGCGAAATAGACCTTAAGAAAGAGAGTATTGAGCTAAAACAAACTCTCGCCACTGCAAAGGGTCAAAAGCGTACAAAAGCAGCTAAGAAACTCGAGATGGTGGAGGCTTTTCTCAACAGCGGGAACAAGCCTCAATGGATGATACTTGATGTCATACCAGTGCTTCCACCAGAGCTCAGGCCAATGGTTCAGCTCGATGGCGGAAGATATGCTACAAGCGACTTAAACGACCTCTATAGAAGAGTTATTAACAGAAATAACCGTCTAAAGAAACTCATGGAGCTTGGAGCGCCAGATGTCATCGTTAGAAACGAAAAAAGAATGCTCCAAGAAGCTGTCGATGCACTCATTGAAAATGGAAAGCGTGGAAAGGCTATTCAAGGAGCAAAGTCCAGAGACCTCAAGTCTCTCACTGCAATGCTTACAGGAAAGCAAGGTCGTTTCCGTCAAAACCTTCTTGGAAAGCGTGTTGACTACTCAGGCCGTTCGGTTATTGTAGTTGGGCCAGAACTCAAGATGTATCAATGTGGCGTGCCTAAAGAAATGGCTCTAGAGCTCTTCAAGCCATTCATCATAAGAAGACTTGTTGAGATGAACCAATCTCACAACATAAAGAGCGCTAAGCGTCTTATCGAGAGAGAAAAACCTGTCGTTTGGGACGTTTTGGCAGAGGTCATAAAAGACCACCCAGTTCTTTTAAACCGTGCTCCTACGCTTCACAGACTCTCTGTGCAGGCCTTTGAGCCAGTTCTTGTAGAGGGCAGGGCTATAAAACTTCACCCTTGCGTGTGCGCGGGCTTTAACGCCGATTTCGACGGTGACCAAATGCCTATCCATATACCTCTTAGTATAGATGCTCAAACAGAAGCCAGAACGCTCATGCTCGCTTCAAACAACATCTTAAAGCTTTCAGACGGCGAGCCTATCATTATCCCTAGCCAGGACATGGTTATTGGTTGTTATTATCTCACGCTCATAAGACCAGGCGCTAAAGGCGAAGGCGGGATATACTCAAGTGATGACGAAGCTATCATAGCTTATCAAACAGGAAATCTTGACCTCCAAGCTGAAATCACGCTTAGAAGATCAAAAGAAGTAGACGGCAAAGTATATACTGACAAGTTTAAGACTTCTGTCGGCAGAATAATCTTCAACTGGGCTATTCCACAAAATTTGGGTCTTGTAGACAGATCTAAGCCTGAAAATGTGTGCAAGCTTGAGATAAATGCTCCAGTTATGAAGAAAGATCTCAAAAAGATCGTCAGCCAAGCTTATGACGTTTTGGGTACAACTGAGACTTCTATCATGGTGGATAAGATTAAGGAGACGGGATATAAATATTCTACTCTTGGCTGTTTGACAATAAACGCTTTTGATATGGAAGAGCCACCTAAAAAGGCTGAGCTTTTGAAAGAAGCTGAGGCAAAAGTTCTTGAGAACGAAAAGCTTCTTCAAAGAGGCCTCATAACCCTTGACGAAAAACTTACTGCAAATATGGAACTCTGGAACGAGACTACTAAAAAAGTTCAAGCGGCCGTTACAGAACACCTCAGCGACTTTAACCCAGTTAAGATGATGGTTATCTCTGGAGCGCGTGGTAGTAGCGTTCAGCTAAACGGTATTTCAGGAATGAGAGGAATTATGTCAAACGCCTCTGGCCAAAAGGTCGACATTCCTGTCAAGTCTTGCTTCCGTGGCGGACTTACACCTCTTGAGTACTTCATCTCATCTCGTGGTGGACGTAAAGGTCTTGCCGATACAGCTATCAAAACAGCCGACTCGGGTTATTTGACAAGAAGACTTGTCGATGTCTCACAAGACGTTGTAGTTACAGAAGAAGATTGTTTTGAGTCTCTTGGTGAAAAAGTTAAGGGCATAAATGTGACAGCTCTTGTCGAGGACAAGACAGTTCTTGAGACCCTAGAGCAGAGAATAAGCGGAAGATTTGCAGTAGAAGATGTAGTAAATCCTCAAACTGGCGAAGTTATTGTAAAAGCAAACACAATGATTTCTCCAAGCCAAGCTAAGGCTATCGCCGACGCAGGCATAACTTCTGTTCAAATTAGAACTCTTCTTACATGCCGTTCTCGTCACGGCGTCTGCGCAAAGTGTTATGGTAGAAACATGGCAGGCAAAGACGTTGTGAACGTTGGAGAGGCTGTTGGAACTATAGCTGCTCAAAGTATTGGTGAGCCAGGAACTCAGCTTACGATGAGAACTTTCCACACCGGTGGTGCTATGGTCGCTGCCGATATTACAAAAGGTCTTCCTCGAGTTGAAGAAATCTTTGAAAACAGAAGGCCAAAAGGTGAAGCTATGCTTTCAGAAGTGTCTGGCAAAGTTTCTGTTAAACAAGAGGCTAAGCAATATATCATAACAGTTAAGACCGACGACGGCGACGTAGAATATGAGATTAAAAAGCCTGCGTTCCTCAAGGTTAAAACTGGTGATACAGTTGAGCCAGGAACACAGCTCATGGAAGGGTCTATCTATCCTACAGATTTGTTGAGGACGAAAGGACTCAAAGGGCTTCAAGACTACCTTCTTTCCGAAGTCATAGCTGTCTACAGAGCTCAAGAAGTTAAGATTAATGATAAGCACATAGAAGTTATCATTAGGCAGATGCTCAAGAAAGTTAAGATAGAAAATTCTGGAGACACAAACCTTCTTCCAGGAGAAATGGTGGATGTCTACACGTATGAAGACGAAAACCAAAGAGTGCTTGGTGAAGGTGGCGTCCCAGCTACAGCGAAGAGAGTTATTCTTGGAATTACAAAAGCTTCGCTTCTCACAGAGTCTTTCCTTTCAGCAGCTTCTTTCCAAGAGACCTCAAGAGTGCTCACAACGGCTGCTTTAAAGGGCAAAGTCGACAAACTTCTTGGCCTTAAAGAAAATGTTATTATAGGAAAACTTATCCCGGCTGGTACAGGCTTAAAGCAATATAGAGCCATTCTCCCAGTCGAGACCCCAGTAGCCTAACAAAAAAACTCCACGCCTTGTGGAGTTTTTTAATTGGAGCTACTGGCGGGAATCGGACCCGCGACCCCCAACCTTACCAACATACCCATATCACAAAGCATCTTTTGCTCTATATTTCAAAACATCACAAAAATACTAGCGAAATCGCCAGTATTTTTTCATTTGCTGTCAACCCTAAAATTTCATGACACCTACTGACACCTATGCCCAATATTTATGAAAAATTCTGCCCATTTTAGACTGTTTAAAACTGTCTAGAACTAAAAAAATGCAAATTAATTTTATATGCTCAAGTTTGGAGGAAATAAAAACAATATACAAGAAAGTATATAAGAAAATATACAAGATGGTTGACTTTTAATATGAGGATAGGTTATAATCGTATTAGCAAAAAATGGAGAGATGGTATGGACGAAAAATATATTCCACCTTATGAAATAACTGATGAGATGTTAGAGTTAGTTTCAGAGATTATGGAAAATTTGGGGAAACTTTCTGGAGTAAACGAACTTGAGAAATTGCCAAGACTTCGCAGGGTGAATAGGATAAAGTCTATTCATTCTTCTCTTGCGATTGAAAACAACACTCTTTCAATTGAGCAAGTGACAGATGTTATTGACGGAAAGCGAGTGTTAGGACCGAAAGAAGATATAGTTGCAGTTCAAAATGCAAACTTAGCTTATAAAGAACTAGAAAATATAAATCCTTATAGCATTGATGATTTGTTAAAAGTTCATGGAATAATGATGAACGGACTTGTAAGTGAGACGGGGAAAATTAGGACAGGACAAGTTGGAGTTTATAACGAGCACGGAAAAGTTGTTCATCTTGCTCCACCAGCGGAGTTTGTTCCAGAGCAGTTAGGACAACTTTTTGATTGGATAAAGACGAGCCTAGCAAATATGCTCATTAAGTCTAGTGTTTTTCATTATGAATTTGAGTTTATCCACCCATTTCGTGATGGAAATGGAAGAATGGGAAGACTTTGGCAAACAGCGCTTCTTGCAAGTTGGAAACCAATATTTGCTTGGATCCCAATTGAAAGCATAATCAAGGATAACCAAGAAGAGTATTACAAGGCAATAACATTGTCGACAAGTCAGGCGAAATCAAACATTTTTATTATGTATATGTTAGATGTGATAAACAAGGCTATTAAAGATATAATAACCGACACAAAAAATCACTATAACCATATCAATAATCAAATCACAGAACTTATGAAAGTGATTGAAAGTTATCCACAATCTGCAACCGAACTTATGCAAAAACTAAATCTAAAGTCCCGTGTCGGTTTCAGAAAAAACTACTTGCAACCAGCTCTGGACGCTGGACTAATCAGCATGACCGAACCCGACAAACTAACCAGCAAAAACCAAAAGTATTTTAAGATTTGATAGATTTAAAGGGGAAAATTATGAATATTGGAGATATCGTTTCAAAAGCAATAAAAGAAGGTAAATGGCTTGACATTTCATATATAAATAAA
>CALVTI010000008.1 GCA_944361835.1 uncultured Clostridia bacterium | reverse complement strand
CTTCTTGATAATTATCAGGGAAAAGCCCATTTGATAGAAAGGCCTCAAGAGGCCTGCTAAAAGGTAAAAACAACGCTAAAATAGCAGTGTAAACAACTGCTACTGTCAATTTTAGTTTCAAACTTTTTATCTTTTGCTTGTCTTCCATCAAAATATTTTTAGATTTTCCTCTTTAAATTTTATCTTTTTTCTCTTAGGCCTTGCTCTCAAACTAAAAATTTTCATTATAGCAGGCATCTTATCTATGGCTTCTCTATAGCCCTCCTCAATCATATCTAAGTAGCCCTCTGTCTTTGTGCTCTTAAATCTTTTAGTCTCCGGCCTCAACACCACATCGCTGTTTAGATAGCCTTTCACGACATTGCTCTTCATAAGAATGCGAATAGAACAAGCTAAGACATCTAGCACCTTAGTGCTGTCCGTGCCATATGCTCTCTCCTTATTCACATCTACAGAAATGACATAATCACAACCCATAAGTTTTGGAATGTCCGCTGGCATAGTGTTTTGCAAGCCTCCATCACACAAATGCATACCCTCATGCTCTACTGGCTGGAATACCCCTGGCACAGCGCAACTCCCCGCCACAGCCTTAGCCAAATTCCCGTGAGTAAGACAAACTTCATATGTAGTTTTAATGTCCACAGCGACGGCGGAAAATGGCGTCTTCAAATCCTCTATATTGATGTCTCCAAGATTTGAAGTGATAATGCTCTCAATGCCTTCAGTCTTTGACGGGACAAAGATGACCTTGCTAGTCCTTATGTCTTTCACCTTAATTTCCTTTGCCACCTTTAGTAACTCTTTATAACCATATCCCGCAGCATAAAACGCCCCAACAATACTGCCGGCGCTTGTGCCACATATATAGTCAAATTTTAGGCCAAACTCCTCAAACGCTTTTATAGCGCCTATGTGAGCGAACCCTCTCGTAGCTCCACCGCTCAGCGCTAGACCAATTTTCGCTTTTCTCCTACCAAAAAACCTCATCTTTTCCTCGCCTTAATATATTATATAGTCTCTTTAAGATTTTATTTTACTTTTTTAGTTTATAATATAAAAACGCCAAATCCAAATAAAAAACAAAAAAAGACAGCCGATTTTTGGCTGTCCTTTTGTATATTTCTTATTCTTCTGTCCCTGTCTCTTGGGTCTCTGTGTTAGGCTGCTCTATAGTCTCTTCAGTTTGAGTGGTCTCCTCAACTGTCGTTTCTACGACTGCTGGCTCTTCTATAGTAGGCTCTGCCTGAGTCTCTTCCTGAGCAGGTTCTTCAGGGCTAGTTATGTCCACAAAAGTCACGTCTGTGATAGCTCCAAGATCAGCGTCATCGGCGTCTGTAGTATCAGCGCCAGCTTTAGCTTTGAGCTCTTCGATAGCTTTTTCACACTCAGCTATGTCTGCTTTGAGGTCGTTCACCTGAGTCTTTAATATTCTGTTTGTAGTCTCAAGAATAGGATATCTCTCTTTGTTTGCCTCAATAACCTCTTCGCAGTGCTGAACTGAAAGTCTCAAGCCGTCTAGTAGGTCTAAGTCTTCAGCAAGTTTTTTAGCTTTCTCTTCGTCTATATCAACATAGTTGTTTACGCCATAGAGCTCAACTTTTTGTTTTGCCACAAGAGCTTCTCTTCTTCTAAGCTTACGCTTATCAGCATCGAGAGTCTTTCTTACTTTCATAAGTGGGTTAAATTCTTTCTTGTTTGCCTTGTAGTCTTTGAGCGCTACTTTAAGTCTTTCTTTCAAAACTTCAAGTCTGTCTTCATATTCTTTAAGTGAAAGGTTTGGAGTTTGAACTGTAGCCTCAACTGCGTCTTTTTCTGCTTGCTCAAAGAGCTTTGTGAGCTCGGCCTTTTCTTCAAGCCACTTGTTTTTCTCCTCTTCGCTCTTCTTCAAAAGCTCTTCATACTCGGCTTTTTGTTCTTCAAGTTGCTTCTTAAGCTCTTCAAGTTCTTCATTTGAAGCCTCTGCACTTGCGCTTGCAGGATATTCAATCGTCTCCTCAATAGTCTGCTCTGTCACAACTTCTTTTTCAGTTTCAGGCTCTTCCTCAACCTCTTCCTTTGGCTCTTCTTGAATAGGTTCTACATTTTGATCAAAGATAGAAACTTGGCCGTCGAGCTCTTCAGGCTTTTCTGCAGCCTCTTCAGCTTCTGGCTCGTCTTCAAACTTTCCAAAATCAAAGTCCTCTTCATCGAAGAAAATGTCGTTTAGATCAATCTCTTCCTCTTCTGGCTGAGCAGTTTTAGCCTCTTTGCTTGCCTTTCTTCTCTCTTCAATGTCATGAAGATTTCTTTGTCTAAACTCCTCTTCTGCCTTTCTTATCTCATCAAATTCATCAGCCTCAGGCTCTTCAGCTTGAGTGAGAAGTTTGGCCTCTTCAAAAGCCTTTGCGTCGTCGACTTCTTTGACCTCTTCTTCATCTAAAGTCTTGACCTCTTTAGGTTGAGCTTCAACGATAATAGGTCTAACTTCTTTAGATTGCTCTTTTTCTACGACTGGTCTTGCCTCTTCCTGTTTTCCCTCTTTCTTCTTTGATTTCTTAGGGTCTAAGATTGAAAGAAGAAGGTCTCCAAGGAAGAACACAACAAATCCGCCGGCCACGATGATACCAATTATGGCAAGAACATTTACTAATGCGTTGACAAATGTGTTCATAACTTAACCTCTTTTTTTTGATTCTATGCACATTCTAACATAAACTTTTAAATAGTGCAATACCCTTTTTTAAAATTTAGTGCCACTTTGGCCTTATTTTTCCAAAAAAATCTCGTTTTTCTCAAAATTAAAGCCAAAATTCTTAACATCTGGGAGCGGAGCATACACATCTCCATTTTCTATGTAATCGTCTAGTGAATACATATATGCATCATAATCTTTAAGTGCGCCTTTCTCATCTTTTTTATATCTCTCTGTGCCTTTGACTAAATGGTACATATTCTCAGCACAGTTATCATGCAATTTTATAAGTCTCTTTTGAGCATAGCTTTCATATATCTTCGCCAAATCCCCAACTCTCTGCTCAAGAACTAAACTAGCCAAAACTTTTACATGCTCTAGGTCGTTGAATTTGTTTCCAACAGCTTTTTGAACAAAGTCTTCATAATCTATGGTTTTGGCTTTTTTTAAGATAGCTTTCAAATCTTCATCTTCAAAGATGTGTTTTGACAAGGCTTTCGCCGTCCTTTCATATGTAGGCCTGAGTCTACTATCAGTCGAAGCTATGACAAATCCAAATTTGATCTTATGTGTAAGTTCGTCCAAGATTTTTCTATTGCCTGACTTTACTTTATCAAGGTAGTGAAGAGTCTCTTTGTCGGCTAAGAGAAGCCCTCTGTTAAACGAGATATCCTCAAGGTCTATACACATCTGCCCTTTTGAGTCGCGATAGACAAAAAAGTTTATGTTCGAGCAGTCTCGCCTCTCATTGCCACAAATAAAATCCAAAAAGATCATCTTCAAAAGTTTTTGCCTAATCTTTGACGTATTGACTTTGACCCCATACTCTTTCTTTAAGCAATATAAAGCATACATTGCAGTTTCAAAATAGTTTCTGCTTTTTTCTTCAGGGTCTACATTATCATATATTTCTTCTAACGAAATTATGCTCTCGCCCTCTCTAAGCTGATGAATCTTTGTAGCGTAGCCGTTTATGGCATTTCCTTCCTTATCAAAGTCAAACGCCATATATCCCACTTTTGTCCTAATACCAAAAGCTCGGCCGACGCACTTTGAGATATATTCAGCTAATGGCTCATAGTCTCTATAAGCTCTATAGACATATGGCTCGCCTTCGTAGAGGAAAGTCAAAGTGTCTTCATTCACTCGCCTGATGGCTTCAATACCGTTGTTTTTTGTCCCTAGATTTAAGATCTTCATTCTCACCTCTCTTTTTATTCTATCATATATACTATAATTTGTCAATTTTAGACTAAGAATATATTAAAAAGAGTAAAAAATATGTTTTTTGCAAATTTTTTACTCAAATTCACAGCAAAAACTAGTAATTTGTAGGGCTTACATACTATTGCAAAATGTATAGAAATGTGATATAATAAAAGAGTGAAAGTCGTAGCAGAAAACAAAAAAGCTCGCCATAACTATTTTATTGAAGACACCTTTGAGGCTGGCATAGTGCTCGAGGGCAGCGAAGTCAAATCTGCAAGAAATGGTCATATGAGCTTAAATGAAAGTTTTGCCACCGTGAAAGATGGCGAGGTTTTTCTAAAAAATGCATATATAAAAAAGTATGACTCCACCTCGACCTTTGCTCCAGACGAAAGGCGAAATCGAAAGCTTTTGTTAAACAGGCGAGAAATTGAAAAAATCTCAAAAATGCTTGAAGCCAAAGGCTATACTCTAGTGCCAATAAAAGCATATTTTAAAGGCAGTCACATAAAGCTAGAGCTAGGCCTCGGCAAGGGTAAAAAACTCTACGACAAACGCAACGACCAAAAAGAAAAGACCGTAAAAAGAGAGATTTTAAAATCTCTAAAATTCTAAGCTTGGGGGTGACCTGGTTTCGACAGGGAGACCTTTGGGGCTTGCACAAAGCATGTGGCAGACTCTGCACTGCCTTAAAAACGGGGAATAAAATAAACGCAGACGACAATACTAGTCTTGCACTTGCTGCCTAACGCAGCGCTCTAAAAAGAGTCTCACAAGCTCTCTTTAGAGGCAAAAATTGTGCTCCTTTCAAAGCTCTTTAGCTTTTTAGGCTTTGAAAAGATTAGAAAAAGCTGGAGGCTATGGTCTTGTTTGTGAAATCATAGTCTCGAGGAGAAAAGCGCACAAACTAAACATGTAGAACAGCATTTTCCAAACTCTCTGGACGCGAGTTCAATTCTCGCCACCTCCACCATTTTTTATCGATAAATTATGAAAGAGAAATTTAGCTATCACATGGCTATGACATAGCTACAAAAAGCGAGCTTTTGGAAAATTTAAACAAAAAACGCGCAGAATTTATAGAAAAATACCTTTAAAAAACAAAAAAATATGCATAGCGCATATTTTTTTAATATTTTTTTATAGACATAAAATATTTTGGTTTTTATTTTTTTTAGATTTATTTTGATTTTTTATATTTTGTTTGTCGTAAACTTCGGCAAAGTCCAGCCTTCTATTAAACACGTCAGCAGACAACACTTTTATTTTTATCTCGTCTCCCAGCGCATAACGGTTTTTTGAACCAATGAGCATTCTCTTGCGCTCGTCGTAGTCGTAGTAGTCCGTCTTTAAATTTTCAAGCCTAACCATGCCTTCGACTGTGTTTGGAAGCTGAACAAAAATTCCGTTTTTAGTTATACTTGCCACGACGCCGTCAAACTCTTTTCCTACAAAGTGAGTCATATACTCGACTTTCTTTAGGTCATCGACCTGCATCTCTGCTTCGTCAGCGTTGCGCTCAGTGACGCTCGCTTGATAGCTCGCATCCACTACAAAATTTTCAAGGTCAAAAAGCTCGTCTTTTGTAAAACTCTTTTTTAAACTATCTTTTATTATCCTATGAATAGTCAGGTCTGCATATCTCCTTATCGGCGAGGTGAAATGACAATAGCATGGAGATGCAAGACCAAAGTGGCCTTCGTTTTCTGCTGAGTAAATAGCTTTTTTAAGACTCGTCAAAAACACTTTGTTTAAGACGTCACTATGCTTGACATTGTCCATAATCTTTAAAAGTTTTTGATAAAAATCTGGAGTGATTTTTTCAGGCGCTCTAATCGTGTGAAGCCCAAGCCCTGCCATGAAATCAAGCACGCTCAAAACGCTCTCTTTCATAGGCCTTTCATGAATTCTGTATACAAATGGCAAACCTTTGGCATTAAAATGTTTGGCTACAGTTTCGTTTGCTGCGATCATAAAGTTTTCTATAAGCTTTGTCGCATCGTTTCTTGGCCTTTTCGAAACATCTGTCACATTTCCGTTCTCGTCAAGCACAAACTCCGCCTCAGGCATGTCAAAATCTAAAGAACCTCTGCTAGTGCGTTCAGCTTCAATGATCTTAGCCAGTTTATCCATCAAAAAGAGATCAGCTTTTAAGCTTTTGTATTTTTCGCCAAGCTCCTCATCGCCCTGCAAAATTTTATACACCTCATCATAAGTAAAGCGAGCTTTGCTCTTGATTACGCTCTCACAAATTTTGTGCTCTAAGACCTTTCCTTCTCCGTCTATCTTCATAATGACAGACATGGTCAACCTCTCTTCGTTTGGCTTTAAAGAACATATTCCGTTTGAGAGCTTTTCTGGAAGCATAGGCAAGACTCTGTCAGGAAAGTATACACTCGTGCCTCTAATATAGGCCTCTTGGTCAAGCGGAGAGTCCTTGGTCACAAAGTGCCCTACGTCAGCTATGTGAACGCCGAGCTCGTAGAGACCATTTTCTAACACTTTTATCGAAACAGCATCGTCAAAGTCTCTCGCGTCAGCTCCGTCTATTGTAAAAGTCTTCTCCGTTGTAAGATCGAGCCTGCCCGCTTTATCCTCTGACCTCACCTTGTCAGGCACGCGCTCACAGTCCTCTAGCGTAAGCGGAGAAAATTCTGTAAGAAGATTGTGGTCTTTTATAATAGCTTCTTCCAAAACCGCCTTATCGTCAGCCCTGCCCAAGACCTCAGTCACCTCACCTATGAGGTTTTCGTCTGGAGACATAGCTTGATAGACTATGTTCACACAAACCCTGTCGCCTTCTTTTGCGCCGTTTAAATTTTTCTCATCTACTACAATAGGCTTGTTAAAGCGTTGT
Source organism: uncultured Clostridia bacterium (assembly GCA_944361835.1). Taxonomy (GTDB): domain Bacteria; phylum Bacillota; class Clostridia; order Christensenellales; family UBA1242; genus Caccopulliclostridium. Next base: position 5,389 of record CALVTI010000008.1, on the reverse strand, counting down.
GACTGAACATAGTAGCTTATGAAGCTCGTGTGCTTATTTTCTTCCTCATATGTTATGTCATAATCCTTTTTCATTAACACGCCTGTCACAAGCTTGTTCTTCTTCTCCAATACCTTGACAATAGTCGCCTCTCTTCGAGCATTTTTAGAGCCAGCGCTTGTGAGCTTTATCAGGCAAACGTCTCCGTTTATGGCGCCTTTTGAGTTTTCTCTTGCTACATAAAAATCTTCGCTGTAGCCCTTAGCTCTCACAAAGACGAACTCCTGTTTTTTGCTCACTACCTCAGCTTTTAAAAGTTTGAGCCTCTTGGCTGTATAGAGCTTTCCAAGCTTCTTGTCCTCGACTATCTCTCCCTCGCTCTCCATGCGCCTCAAACAGTCCTCAACAGTCTTGTTTGAGATGCCAAGCTCTCTAGAGATAGCGCTCACATAGGCCCTATGGCCTTTGAGTTTTGACTTGTTATCTAAAATATCTAAAATCTGTTTTCTAAAGTTCATTATGTTCTCCAGTATTTAAAAAATAACCCAAGGACTTGCCTTGGGATAATATTTAAGCGACTCTGTATATAAGCAAGCTGACAAAATATAAAAGTGTACAAACAGCGATTGTGATGGCCATGGCTGTCGTAATTTTCTTGAGCTTGCCATCTCTGCTCTCACCTTTATTTTGTGCATAATAGCTCTCTCTTGTTCCGCCACTGAGCGCTTGGCTCGTGTTGTCATTAGAGTTTGACTGCATAAGCGTGGACACTATCAAAGTGATGGCACATAGCGCTATGATGCAAACCAAAACTATTCTAATGATAGGAAATGAAGAGGTCACCCAATATGGAAGATTTTGATTGCCCATTTTTTACTCCTTTAAACTGCACATAAGAATATGGCAATGCCAAGACACAACACTAGGAGAATGATAGGAACGAGCTTGAGCTTAAACTTTTTATCAGTCACATGAAGTTTTATAATTTTAATCACGAGCTCACACGAAAAGATGAAAAACAAGGCTACAAGAAGCCACCTCATGGCTCCCAAACCATAGATCCAACTCACTAGATTAGCATAAAACTTTTCCATTTATCTCCTTATGGCACTCCATAACATGACTGTAATAGTATACCAACACCCCAAATTTATGTCAAGACTTTTAAAACAAATCTACTGATTTTTAGTAACCTTAAATAGCTCTAGCAAATATAATAAGCTTAGGAGCTCAAAATGAATTATATTGAAAGAACATTTTACGCCTTGACAAGTGAAATCTCTAAAAAAGATGAAGATGCAATTTACTATCACATGCTTGCAAAGTTTAACTGCGTTCACCCGCAGACAAAAGAAAGCATAGAAAGGTTTTTCTCCCAATACCCTTATTGGGGAAAACTTGACCTTAAAAACGAAAATTATGAGTTTATAAAATTAAGAGCAAAGGTTTTAAAAAACAATTTACAAGACTATATTTGGCTCTTTGAAAAGCTAAAGGATAATAGGTCAAAAAAGGTATTATACGCCATCATAAATAATTACTACAACTTGGACTTTAAAAACTTAAAAGAATGCACTGAGACAAATTTTAGACACTATTTTGACCTAGACCTTATGCCAAAGATGGAAGGAGAAGTCTTTGTCGATGTCGGGTCTTATGTCGGCGACACAGTGCTTGAATTTGTAAACGCCTATGGAAGAGAGGGCTACAAAAAAATTTATTGTTATGACATTACACCGACCTACATGGATATTACAAAAGGTTATCTTGAAGGGCTCAGCGACATAATATTTAGAAACAAGGCCGTTTTGGATAAAAGCGGAAACACTTATCTAGAACAAAACAAAAATTCAGCTTCTGCAAACAAAACAAGCCCTATAGGCACAGAGAAAATAGAAGCCACAAGCCTCGACGAAGACATAGAAGAAAGCATTTCAATTATAAAAATGGATATAGAAGGAGATGAGCAAAAAGCAATAAAAGGAGCCAAAGAGCATATATCTCGCGACAATCCAAAACTGCTCATCTCTGTATATCACAGCAACGAAGATTTATTTGAAATTCCAAAATTAATTTATAAAATAAATAAAAAATATGATTTTTACTTGAGATATTATGGCGGTTGTATATTTCCTACAGAAACAGTTTTAATTTGTTTGCCAAAAAATAATAAAAAATAAAATAAAAAATGCGTTTTTGCGCATTTTTTTAATATTCTTTCTCATTATACTTAATTTTTTCTTTATTTATTTGTGCAAAATTTGTCATTATTGGAGAATAAATATTTGGCTTTTGCAAAAAGCTAAACCTCTCTTTACTCTTTGCTTCGAGCTCTTTTAAAAAATCTAAATTTGAGACTGCATTTACTATATTATTTAAATTTGAATAATCTATTTTATTATCATTTTTACTATGTATTTGACTATATAAAGATTTTTCGTTTTCTTTATCCACAGTGAGCAAGCATACATGATTTGTCTTTCTAAAAGGAAAATGGTCGCTCATAGAAAATATTGTGCTACCCTTTGATTTTGGTGAGAGGCTAGAATGTTTTTCAAATTGAGTTTTGAGTTCTTGCCCTATTTGCCTCTCTTTTCCAAAATGAAAGAGATTTACTTGGTCGCCAAGCCCCACGCAGTCAAAATTTATATATGTCTTTTCTTTATATTTCTTTAAGTTTTTATACTTATGTGTAAGCGAACCCAAAAGAAGTTTTTCTTCATTGTCAAAAAATACAAAAGCTATTTTATCTTTCTCAGGCTTTGATAAATCTTTATACTTTGCCATAAGCTTCAAGAGAGTGATAACTCCGCTTGAATTGTCATTATAGTTTGTCTTGTTGGCATTCCCTAAGAAGCCCATTGTATGAAGTAAAAACGCGCCACTGCCCAAACCTATAGCCCCAATCGCAAAATAATTTAGAGCAATAAACAAATCGTATGATGGTATAAAATTAAAAACAATCTCAGGCAGCTTGCTCAAAAAAAGACTTCCGCCACACAAGATGATAAGAGACCAAAGCATAAGATGCTTTACGAAAAATTTGGGAAGTCTAGGCGGAGTATCGTAATGAGCCGTAAAGACAATTTCCGCCTTAGCTATGTCACCTACTACAACATTTTTAGCTAATAGACTCTTCTCGAGATGAGAGTCATAACCATAGAGCCTCGCTTTGTCAAAAAGATAGTCTCTAAATACGCCCTTCTCCTTCCTACGCATGCGCTTGCCGTAAGTCTCGCACACCTCGATGAAGTCTTCCATGCAGACAATATACAACAATTTTCGACACTCAGGCAAACAAATTGACTTAATTTCTGCCACTTATCACTAAAATTTAGCTATTTGTACAAAAATTAGCTTAATTTATTAAAAGTTTGCTCTACATGGCCTTTACCACTTGTCTATGTCATTGGAATAGGCTATTATAAGCCGTCAATGAAAAATTGGTGGTCGTTTGTGATAGGAATGGCTTGGAGGAAAAAGAAAGAGCCTCAAGACGAGACAAAATCCGCTTAACTCTTTTTCTATTTAATCAGCTTGACAAAACTCAGCTATGTTTAATTTAAAAATAAGAGAGAATACCTCTCTCTTTTTTTACCTCTAATCGCTTTGAACAAAGAAATAAAATTGTTAAAATGTCCTAAAAGGAGCCCTTTATGAAGACAAACAAAATATTTTGGATTACAAACTCAATTTTTCTCGTCCTAATATTAGTTGCGACTGGACTTTACATTCCTAATGTAATTAGTGAAAGTATCATAAAGCCTATAGACAGCGCACTATTTGTGCTGTGTGGCGTAGCAAATTTAATAATGCTCTACAAATTTAAAAATTCAAAGAATATTTGGAAGGCTTTTGTTATGCTGGCCGGGCTCATATTTGCCTGCATTGGCGACATTGTGCTCATCTCAAACTTTATGCTCGGCGCAATCTTCTTCGCCATCGGCCATGTGATATTTATTGTCTTCTTCTTTTTAATTCAAAAGTTTGACTACAAAGACATAATATTTAGCCTACTCATCACAGCTTTTTGCCTGCTCCTCATTTTCCTCTTGCCAGTGTTTGACTTTGGCCCATACCTGCCAATAGTAGCCGTTTATGCCGTAATCATTTCCTTCATGCTTGGCAAGGCTCTTTCAAATCTTGTAAACAAGCGCTCTATTCCAAACCTCATAATCTTTCTAGGCGCGTTTCTCTTTTTCTTCTCAGACTTTATGCTCGTGCTCAGCAATTTCGCCCACCTCGGCAGAATTTTCAGCCACCTTTGCCTCGCCACTTACTATCCAGCCGAATTTCTTCTCGCCGTCTCCATCTTCACCACAACTTACGAAGGCGTTGAAACACCTCAACAAAAAACTCTTGAAAATTAAGCCTATCTAGTAAAAACTATTTTAAAACCTTCTTCTGCCAACTCTTCTTGCCACACTTAGGGCACCTCATATGTCTAGTTCTGCCATAGTGCATAGAAAACAACACCTGCTTGTATGATGGAATATACTTGTTATGGCAATGTTGGCATTCATAAAAGCCCGCATCTTTTTCTATCAACAGACAAAAGTGAATGCACACAATCGTTTGCAGGAGCCCGAAGACAATAAGAACTATTCTCCACGCAGTGGGGAGTTCACAAAATGAAGCAACAAAGATTAAAATTAAAAGCGATATCGAACTTGAATATCCCAAAACATACTCAAGCGTCAGCAAAAATTTTGAGCTTCGCTCTTGCTCGGCTCTCAACAATACCAGATTTTTTTCAGCTTGCTTGCTGTACTCCTCATTTGAGAGCCTCTTGCCAGAAAGAAGTTCGTTTGCTGTTATCCCTAACTCCTCACAAAGAGGCAACATCAAACTCGTTTCTGGAAAGCCATTTCCACATTCCCATTTCGAAATAGTCTTTTCGCTCACCATAAGCTTTTCAGCCAACTCCGCCTGCGTAAGTCCCTTGGCTTTTCTCAGTTCTTTAATAAATTTTCCAATAGCTACTTGATCCATTTTTCCTCCTTTGCCAGCATTATATCACACATCTCTTCAAATTAACTCCCACGCTCCGTAGAGAATAAAATAATAATGATAAATATGGTGTTGTAGCTCAATTCTCTTGACACATCACCATATTTAATGTTATAAATAACCTGTCGCAAAACAAGTGCCAATCACCCCAAATACGCTACTGTGGCTCAGGGGTAGAGCATCACCTTGGTAAGATAAAAATTGGCACTTTTTGACACTTAAAAAACAACAAAAAACACACTCAAATTTCGATATGCTTATGTGGCGCAGCAGGTAGCGCACTGCCTTGGTAAGGAAATTTTAGCGCCTAAAAAAGACTAAATAAAAAACTAAATATACCCCAAAATTATGGAGCCAATTTAATATGCTAACGTGGCGCAGTAGGTAGCGCATTACATTG
>CALVTI010000007.1 GCA_944361835.1 uncultured Clostridia bacterium | reverse complement strand
GTCAAACATAACTGTCGCTGAGGCTAGACTGCTCACTGTGAGCGTGTGGGATGTGAGCGCGCTCAAGGAAGTTAGAAAGGCCATTGAGACAGCTGATCTTGGCGTGAGTATAAGCGACGACGGAAAGATCATTAGGCTTGCCTTCCCTATGCTCACGGAAGAGAGGAGAAGAGAGATAGTAAAACAGGTCAAAAAGCTACTTGAAGACACAAAAGTCTCCATGCGCTCAGCGAGAAGAGACTGTCTCGACCTTTTCAAACAGATGAAAAAAGATGGCGAACTCAGTGAAGACGAGTTTAGCTCTATAGAAAAGGATGTGCAGAAAATCTTAGATGAGTTCACTGAAAAAGTAGACGCTCAAAGCTCAGCTAAAGAAAAAGAAATCATGGAAGTATAGCGGAGAAAAAATTTGAAAGACGGACTACATGTTGCCATAATTTTAGACGGGAATGGAAGATGGGCAAAGCGCAGAGGATTGCCTCGAAATGCAGGCCACAGAGCGGGCATGGAAGCTATCAAAAAGACAGTTCTTGCCTCATGCGAACTGGGTATAAAAATCTTGAGCCTTTTTGCTTTTTCGACTGAAAATTGGAAGCGAAGCCAAAAAGAAATCGATGGCATATTTGGTATACTTAGAGATTATTTAGACGAAAATATTGAGGTATACAAGGAAAAAGGCATAAATTTGCGCATCATGGGCGACCTCTCAAAACTGCCTGAAGATATCTCAAAAAAGCTAATAAGTGCCCAAGAGGAGACTGCGTCGTGTGATAAGCTCATCGTGAACGTTGGGATAAACTATGGCGGAAGAGATGAGCTTGTGCGGGCCTTTAATTTGCTTTTAAAAGAAGGGAAGAGCATAGTCAGCGCAGAGGATATTAAGAAAAAGCTCTACACCCACGACCTACCAGACCCAGACCTGGTTATCAGGACTAGCGGAGAGCAGCGGCTTTCAAACTTTATGCTTTTTCAATGCGCTTACAGCGAACTATATTTTCCAAAAATTTTGTGGCCAGACTTTAACAAAAAAGCCCTTAAAAAAGCTCTCAGCGTTTACAAAAAAAGAGACAGACGTTTTGGGAATGTGACAGAGGAGAAAAAATGAAACAACGAATTATTACTGGACTAGGTATTATTGCACTTATTATTTTAGCTTTCTTTTCAAGAATGTTGACGCTCTATGTGTTTGACGTATGTGTGGGCGTTATAGCCGTTTTTGCGAGCTTAGAGCTCTCTTCACTTATGAAGAAAATGGGATACTACAATTTTGCAGTTATTATGGGGCTCTATCCTACGATTTGTTACCTCACACTAATGCTGTGTCTACATTTTGAACTGAGCATATATCTCATATTTGTAATTCAAATAGCTGTCATGATACTGCTTGCGTGCGGACTAGCTCTCTACAGCCTTATAGCAAAGAGAAGAACGCAGGCTGAAATGAAGATAAGGGAGTCAAAGCTTCCAATAAAAACTTATTCTATCCACAAAGCTATCCAAACTATGCTCGGCTTTATTTACCCGATGTTCCTCTTCGAATTTTTGATTGTCATAAACAGGATTGAGGAGTTTGGGTATGCGCTTCCAAACGCAGCAGGCCACAGCGGAAACCTTGCGTTTATGCTACTCATCTTCACAGTGCTCATTCCTATCATAACAGACACCTTTGCCTATCTTATGGGAAGTCTTATTGGAGGCAAGAAGCTCTGCCCAAAAATCAGCCCAAACAAGACATGGGCTGGAGCAGTGGGGGGTGTGATTTGGACAATCCTCGCTCTGCTTGCGACCTTCTTTATATTCTCAGTAATTCCTGCTTATGCGAGCGTAATGGCTAGCATTGGCCTAGAATTCTGGCATATTATTATCTTAGGCCTTGTTGGTAGCGTTGCTGCTCAAGCAGGTGACATCTTTGAGAGCTACCTAAAGCGAAAGGCCGAGATGAAAGACTCTGGGAATTTGCTCCCAGGCCATGGTGGAGTGCTCGACAGAATAGATAGCCATATATTCAGCATTCCAGTAACGCTACTTTTCTTTATATTCTTTTTAGTGTAGGAGATTAAATGATTGTTCTTTATATTATCCTTGCCATAGTAGTTCTGCTTGTGATGGTTCTCATCCATGAGCTTGGTCACTATACGGCAGGCAGACTGCTAAAAGTAAAAGTAAACGAGTTTTCAATCGGCTTTGGTAAAGCGCTTATTTCAAAGAAAAACAAGCGAGGTGAAACCATATCGCTGAGGCTTTTTCCGCTTGGTGGTTATTGTGCGTTTGAGGGAGAAGAGGACGAAGACGGCAAATCAAATCCTGATTCGTTTGTAAATCAAAAACCATGGAAGAGGATAATCATCTACTTTGCTGGTGTGTTCTTTAATTTCATCTCCGCCATAATTTTTTCTTTCATATTGCTTGTTTCTGTGGGGTATGGTAATATATACACGGTCATATTTATAAACCCAAATTTCACAAACACGACTTCTGTGCTTGAGGTTGGGGACGCCATTTTGGAGGTCAACGACCAAGAGATAGACCTTGTTTGGGGAAAGGATATTACTACGCTTGCGGGCAAACTTGAAGTTGGGGATACGGTAAAGTTTACTATTAGAAAGACCGACGGGACAGTAATTGAGGATGTTGAGGTCCCAGTTGAGACGCATATTCAAATGGAGCTCGATGAGAACGGAAATGTGGTCGAGTCTAAAAACGAAGAGGGTTTGTCTTACGAAGTGACAGGCCTTGGGTTTTCGGCCATGTCTGGGGGAGAGAGGCTGCCGTTCTTTGAGGCGCTTGGAAAGAGCTTTTCGTTCACCTTTGGCCTAGTCGCCATGGTGTTTGAAGCGTTCTGGCAACTCATCACGTTCCAGATTTCAATAGGTGATATTGGCGGGCCTGTGACCACAGTTTCTGTCATGGCTCAAATGGCAAGTCAAGGCATAGCTTCGTTCTTAGTCTTGTTGCCGCTTATTGCCGCAAACCTCGCCGTCTTTAACATCTTGCCGTTCCCAGCGCTAGATGGCTCTCATGTCATCTTTACGACAATTGAATGGATAAGGGGGAAACCGATCAACAGAAATGTCGAAAACTGGATTCATGGTATAGGCCTCATTGTGCTTTTAGCCTTTGTCGTCATAGTCGACATTCTGCATTTTGTGCTATAGGATATGGATTTTTTAGTAAGGGATATAACAAAACACTTCGAAGGGAAATATGATTATCTCAAAACGCTCGAAGTCATATATAACAGTGGAGCAAATACTTGCTCCATCTCTTTCTTATATCCTGAATCTATAAAAGAATTTAGTGACGAAGAAAAAAAAGCGATAGCTGACTATGTGCGTCAAAAGCTCTCTCTAAACGCTCAAGTAGTGGTTAAGTTTAAGAAGAGTTATTTAGATGATAGGTTGCTTTTGAGAGAAATTCAAAATTTCTTTAGAGAGAGCTACGCCTCTATTTTTCCCTATGTGAAAGAAGATATTATCTCGCTTGATAAGAGTGTGGGAGTGGGCATAAAGCTAAGGTTTGCTCCTACAGTTGTGGATATGGTGGACTCTAAAAGACTTCAGGGTGAGCTCGAGGCGTATATGTCCAAGCATTTTTGTGCTGATTTTGCCTGTGAAGTAGTCGCTGATGAAAGCTTGAATGAAGATGTAGATGTCGTCGGTGAGCGCATGAAAAAGTTTGATTTTGTTCAGCTAAAGAAAGTAAGAAGATATACGGTCAAAGATGTTTCGCTCGTAGTCGGCAAGGAGTGTTATCCAGAGCCTGAGTATATCGAAAACATTAAAGGTGAAAAACAAGCGGTCATACTCGCTGGCAGAATAGAAAATTATACTCGCAAGACTTTTATAAAAAAAGGTAAAAAAGAAAGAGAAAAGGCGTATTACACCTTTGTTTTGAATGAAGGAAGAAAGAGGATAAACGCTATTTACTTTTCTTCTCTAGCAAATGAAGCCAAGATGAACAAGCTCGCGGATGGCGACAGCGTCATTGTTGTGGGTGATGTCAGGAATGGCTATGGTGGCCTGACTGTGCATATTTCAAGCCTTGGGCTATGTGAAATACCTGAGGATATTTATGAAGTTAAAGAAGAGCCTTCTGTGGTCAGTGAAGTCAAAGAAGGGTATTTCACAGTCATGCCAGAAGAGATTGTGGCGCTCTCGCAAGCTACGCTCTTTGGAGAAGCTCGCCCAACTAGCCAACATGTTTTGCAAAACAAATTTGTCGTGTTTGACGTTGAGACGACGGGCCTTGACCCTGAGAGTTGTGAGATTATTGAGATAGGCGCTTGTAAGATAGAAAATGGCATAATTAAAGAAAAATTCCAGACTCTTATAAAGCCAAAACAAGAGATAAGCTACCTTATCACGGATATTACAGGAATAACAAACGATATGGTCGAAGATGCGCCAAGTGGAGAAGACGTTATTAGAGATTTCTATAACTTCACTCGAGGCTGTATAATGGTGGGGCACAATGTAGGGTTTGACATAAAGTTTATCAAAAAGGCTGGGGAGAAGGTTGGACTAGATTTTGACAATGAGATAGAGGACACTATGACTCTAGCTAGAGAGAAGATTAGAGTGCCAAACTATAAGCTCAAGACTATTGTAAAAACTCTAGGCCTAGAGCTAGTGAATGCTCATAGAGCTTTTAACGACGCCTATGCCACAGCGCAGGTATATTTAAAACTTAGCGAGCTGGCCTAACTCGCCCGCTGAAAAGCGTCGCCATGCTGCGTTTCTGTCGGGCCGAGCTCCACAGTCATGTACGCCAATGTACACTCCTGCGGAGCCCGACCCGCCGAGCCTTGCCTGGCTCGCTTTTGAGCCGTCTATAGAAACGAAAGTCCGCCTCCGCGGGCTTTTTTAATTCTTCCGCAATTCTTCTTTCTTCATTTTTATTTTTTATTTCTGCCGTCAGGCAGTTTGCCCGTCTCTGGGGCTAGCCCGTCAGGCAGGAGATTACATACGTCGGCTCCGCCTCCTCGTAATGACACTAGGGCAGGGCTCTGGAAAGAAAAGAAAAAAGAAGAGTGAAAAGTGAAAAAAGAAAAAATAAAAAAAGTAGTGCAATTCGCTTGTAAAATATCGGCGGGGAGGGGTACACTTATAACGAAAAAAAGGAGCAAACATGAAAAAGAAATTCAAACTATTCACGACTATAGCTGCGCTCAGTTTATCTCTCGGACTCATGGTCTTTGGGATATGGGCAGCGGCG
>CALVTI010000006.1 GCA_944361835.1 uncultured Clostridia bacterium | reverse complement strand
GCGTCTCTATATCGCCGTGAGGCGTGTGAAAGACGCCCACTCTCGCCCCACTTTGCTTGCATATGTGTTTTATTTCATAACTAAATTTCATAATTCTCCTAAAAAGCTTTACAAGAGTAGCATAGCGTCGCCAAAGCTAAAAAATCTATACTTTTCTTTCACGGCCAAATTGTATAGTCCCAAAGTCTCCTCGACTCCGCAGAAAGCTGAAACAAGCATGATGAGCGTGCTCTCTGGCAAATGGAAGTTTGTGATAAGACAATCTACTATTTGAAACTTATATGGCGGATAGATAAAAATATTTGTCTCGCCGTGTCCAGCTATGAGCTTGCCCTCTCTGGCGCAAGTCTCCAAAACTCTCACGCTAGTTGTGCCAACAGCAAATATTCTTCTCCCCTCAGTCTTAGCTTTGTTTATAATCTCCGCCGTCTCTTCTGTGAGCTCGTAATATTCGCTGTGCATTTCATGTTTTAGAATGTCATCTTCTTTGACTGGCCTAAATGTGCCTAGCCCCACATGCAATAACAGCTCTACAATTTTTACACCCTTAGCTCTTATCTTCTCTAGAAGCTCCTCGGTAAAATGAAGCCCGGCTGTAGGCGCTGCACTAGAGCCCTCGAACTTAGAATAGACAGTCTGGTATCTTTCACTATCTTTGAGTTTTTCTTTTATATATGGAGGAAGAGGCGTTTGCCCTACATTATACAGTATTTCCTCAAATCTTCCCTCAAAGTCAAAACTTATTTTACACTCGCCATATTCATGCTTTTCTACCACAACGCATTCAAGGTCTTTCGAAAAGACTATCTTAGTCCCCTCTTTAAGTCTTTTAAAGGGTTTAGCTATCACAATCCAATTTTTAAGGTCTAGCCTCTTCTGCAACAAAATCTCGACTTTGGCCCCTGTATCACTCTTGTATCCAATAAGCCTTGCAGGCAAAACTCTCGAACTATTTATGACCATAACATCGCCGGTTTTGAAATAATCTACAATGTCATAGAAATGTTTGTGTTCTACGGCCTTTGTCTTCCTGTTGTAGACGAGAAGCCTAGCACGGTCTCTAGGCTCCATTGGAGTCTGGGCTATCAACTCTTCTGGCAAGTCATAGTAGTATGTAGAACGTTTAGTTAGCTCCATCATCTTTCTCCGTTTCGTAAATAGCAAGAGAAGCCATGAGCGCCTTAGATAGTGGCAGCCCTAAATGTTCGTAAGCTCCTTTTAAAGCCACTCTTCCTCTTGGCGTTCTCGCAATAAATCCAAGCTGTATGAGATACGGCTCATACACGTCTTCTATAGTCACGGCATCTTCTCCAGTCGCTGAAGCCAAAGTGTCCAGCCCGACTGGACCTCCACCAAATTTATTTATAATGCTGAGCAAAATTCGCCTGTCGACCATATCTAGCCCAAGCTTGTCTATTTCAAGCATCTCTAGCGCCTTGTTGGCTATATCCATAGTAATCTTTCCGTCACCATAGACCTCAGCGTAGTCTCTCACGCGCTTCAAAATCCTGTTAGAAATTCTAGGTGTGCCTCTTGAGCGTCTTGCTATTTCTAAGCTTGCGTCGTCATCTATCTCTATTTTGAGGATTTTAGCCGACCTTAAAACTATTTCTTTGAGTTCCTTGTCGCTGTACATTTCAAGCCTGCAAAGCACTCCAAAACGGTCTCTAAGCGGGCCTGTGAGCATGCCTGCTCTAGTGGTAGCACCTATTAAGGTGAAAGGCTGAATTTTTAGACGCATGTTTTTAGCCGATGGGCCTTTGCCCACGATAAAGTCGAGAGCGAAATCTTCCATGGCGGGATAAAGTATTTCTTCCACAGTCTTATGTAATCTATGAATTTCGTCTATAAACAGCACGTCGTTTTTATTCAAGTTTGTAAGAATTGCAGCAAGGTCAGCTGCGTGCTCTATAGCCGGGCCAGATGTGATTTTAATTTGTGAGCCGAGCTCGTGAGCTATAATGTGAGAAAGCGTGGTTTTACCAAGCCCTGGAGGGCCATACAAGAGGACATGGTCGAGCGCTTCTTTTCTCTGCTTTGCGGCCTTTATGTAAATGTTTAGTTTTTCTTTAATCTTCTCCTGCCCGACATACTCGGCCATGCTATTTGGTCTTAAAGACACTTCTATCTCTGCGTCCGTAAGCGATTTTGAACTGGAGATAAATCTTGAATTGACATTTTCCATAGTTTACCTTCCCATACTTCTTAGCGCTGAAGCGATAATATCTTCTGCGCTACTATATTCTTTAGCATTTTCCCTAGCCACTCTCAAAGCGTCATTTTTAGGCACCCCAAGAGAGATGAGCACCTCACAGGCGTCATTAAGAGCATTCTCGTCGATAAACGAAACTTTTTGAAATAGAGGAAGCTCAACTCCTTTAGTCGAAACCTGATCCTTTAGTTCTACGATAAGCCTTTCCGCCGTCTTTTTCCCAAGCCCCTTTATGCCTGACAAACTCCTAAGGTCTTCGTTTAAAATGCTGACTATAAGGTCAGTAAGCGGCATACCTGAGAGTATGGTTATGGCCATTTTAGGCCCTACTCCGCTTACGGAGATGAGCTTATAAAACATCTCCCTCTCCTCGGCGTCTGCAAACCCAAAGAGCGTTATGCCATCATCTTTAGCCTGCAGGTACGTATAAATCTTACATTGTTCTCCAACAAGCGGAAGACTGGCGAGCGTAAACGAACTAGCGCATAGTTCGTAGCCTATGCCATTATTTTCTACTACAACAGACGAAGTAGTCTTTTCTTCAATATTTCCTATAATAAACGAAATCATATTTCCTCTTAAACAATTTGATTTTGATTTAGTGCTGGGTTTATTTGGCTATGACAAATAGCAATAGCCAATGCGTCGGCCGCATCATCGGGCTTTGGTATCTTCTCTAAGTTTAGAAGAGTCTTTACCATAAACTGAATTTGACTCTTTTCTGCTCTTCCGTTTCCTGTGAGCGCCTGCTTTACTTGAAGAGGCGTGTACTCAAAGACTCGCCCGCACTTCTCTCCACAGATATGAACTATAACTCCACGCGCTTCAGCCACAGGAATGACCGTCTTTTGGTTTTTGAAATAAAAGAGCTCTTCTATTGCTATCTCATCGGGCTTATATTCATCAATAATAGCCTTTATGCAATCTGCAATAATAGCAAGCCTCTGCGGAAGAGTCTTTTCCTTTGGGGTCGAGATGACGCCATAGTCTATGACGATGTTGTTACCTTCCGTCTCAATTATCCCGTAGCCCACAATTCCGTAGCCCGGGTCTATTCCTAAAATTCTCATCTTTCGCCTCTTAAAGTATAATAAAACAAAAATTATTCTCAAGTCAAGAAAAAAGCTCCCATTTAGGGAGCTATGAACTAAAGTTAGAAATTTCCTATAATTTTCTTGACTGAGTCGAAATAGCTAAGTCTAGGAATATCTTCTTTGACGATCAAAGAGATTTCGTCAACTACTGCACCGTTTTTTGAAACTATAACCTTCCCTACTTCATCTCCAGCTTTTATAGGCGCAACAAGCTTTTCTGGAAGAACTAGATTTGTTTCAAAGTTGGCTTTTTCGCCCTTCTTGCAAAGGCCCACAAAACTTCTTTCAGCGTATAAGTCTGCATTTGTCACTTTGCTCTTTCTCACTTCCAAATTAGAGAGAGCTACATTTTCATCAACTATAGTCTTATTTTCAAAATTTGCAAAGCCATGTGTGAAGAGTTTGGCAGTCTCGTTAAATCTTGCCGTGCCATCTTTAGCTCCAATAATTACTGCAATAAGACGCATATCTTCTCGTCTGCAAGAGGCAGTCAAGCAGTAACCTGCTTCGCTAGTTGAACCCGTTTTCCCAGCGTCACAGCCTTTGTAATACCTTATTAGTTTGTTTGTGTTCACAAGCTCGGTCTTTCGGCCTGACGGGTGAGTGAGCTCGTCCATCCAAACTGTGGAGTATCTAAAATATCCCTCGTGCTTCATAAGCTCTTTTAAGACTATTGCGCAATCTTTAGCCGAAGAATATTGGTTTGGCTCAGGAAGTCCTGTACAGTTTGCGTAGAGAGTATTTGTCATGCCTAGCTCACTTGCTCGAGCATTCATCTTTTTCACAAAGCTTTCCTCGCTCCCAGAAATGTGTTCTGCTAAAGCCACGCTAGCGTCATTGGCTGAAGCCATGATGACGCTCTGGATTAGTTGTCTAGCCGAATAACTTACATAAGGGTCTATAAACACTTGAGACCCACCCATGCCCGAAGCGTTTTCAGTGGTCGTGATCATCGTGTCATAAGTCATGTTTCCGCTATCTATTTCTTCAAAACTTAAGAGCAAAGTCATGAGCTTTACCATGCTGGCTATAGGGAGCTGGTCGTCTGCATTGTGCTCTAATAGCACCTCGCCTGAGGCATAATCGACAAGCACTCCAGCTTTGGCTGTGAGCGAGACCTCACTCGTAGGTTCCGCCTTCAACGGCTCGCCTGCTACACAATATGTAGATAGTATGCAAAGGCATAATACACTACAGATTGAGATAATTAGTTTTTTCATAAATATCCTCCAAATAAAAAAACTACAGTACTTTTGACTATAGTTTCTTTAATTTTTAAATATTTATGCTTCCAAATTTGACTTTAATATATCTTCTAGAATTGGCTCAAACTTTTTACCCACCAGCTCACCTACTTTCAAGACCTCTTCATGCGTGACCTCCTCGCCGTCTTCCTCCACAGCTTTATTAGAAACGCTCGCAAAAGCAACAACCTTTATACCATATTTGGCGCATAAGATGACATCTATGTCTGTGCTCATAGAGACAGTGTCTACGCCAAAAGTCCTCAGCATTTTCACCTCAGCTGGCGTCTCGTATGTCGGCCCGCTCATCTGCGCATGTATTCCCTCAACTAGTTTGACTTTGTGTTTTTTAGCTAACTTTAAAGCTAGTTTTCTTAGGCTTTTGTCATAAACTTTTTGAAGGCTTACAAACTCTATCTCGTCATCCCCCACAAGCGGATTTACCCCACTCATGTTTACGTGGTCTTTTATAAGCACAAGGTCACCAGGCTCTAAAGAAGCGTTCACCCCACCAGTCGCCGTCGTCAAAACCATAGTTTTGACTCCAAGTTTTGAGAGCGCCTCAATAAGCTCTTTATACCTCTTCGTCTCGCCACACTCGTAATAGTGAAGCCTGCTCACAACGACAACTCTTTTGCCAAAAATTTCACCAAAGATGAGCTTTCCACTGTGCCCTTTAACTTTAGGCTTACCTAGACCTAGCTCCTCATAACTATACACTCTCTCATTTTCAAGCTTTGGCATGGCGCTTTTAAAGCCAGAGCCTAAGATGAGGCCTATGCTTGCTTCTTCATTCTTTAATTTTCTTAAAAGTTTGTTTGTCATAATTAAATTATATCACCATTTGATAGCATCTCAAAATTTTTAAAAACAATTTGCAAATTGTGCTGAAATTTGTTTTATTTGAATACATTATAGCATGAATAGTGCGCACCTTTCGTCTAAGTTTAGCAATCTTAGATTTAGCATAAAACATTTCTTTAGAAACAACCAAATAAAGCTCTATATCCTTCTTGCTGTAGCGCTCTTTGGTATTTTTACAGGCATATTCACCGCCGTCAAACTTGGCGTAACCACGACTACTGTTCAAGGTTATGGACTGACTATTTTTGCAAATGGAAAAATATTTAGCTTTGACATCTTTTTTTCAAGAATGCTTTCTCACATTATTATGATAGCCGTCCTTTCTGTAGCCTCGCTAAACGTCTTTGCCTTGCCTCTAGGCCATATTTTTATCATCTACCGCACCTATCTCATCGGTTTTAATTGCACCCTTCTCATAACTAGTTATAGCCTTGTAGGCGTTGTAACCAGCATTGTCGTGATTATACCTATTCAGCTAGCTGTGCTCTGCGTGAGCTTTGTATTCTATTGCCTACTCATGGACAGAGCTATAGAAAAAAAGAGATTTGGAGTCTGCCATGGCCCCAAATATCTCAAACTCTTCTTGATATTCTTGCTTATCTTAACTATCCTAAACTTAATCGAAACTCTTCTTCTTATACTTTTAAGCGCAAATGTCATTTTGGTAATCTAGGCACTCAGCATCCAATCTACGTATATGCCGTAACCTTTAGTAGGGTCAGAGATGAAGACATGCGTCACGGCCCCGACTAGTTTGCCGTCTTGCAAAATGGGGCTTCCACTCATTCCTTGAAGTATGCCTCCTGTGAGCGCTAAGAGCCTTGGGTCAGTTACTCTAATAACCATGCTCTTATCGCTAGATTTAGATTGATAAGACGCCTTTATTATCTCTATGTCATACTCTTCTCTCACTCCACTCACACTGCTGACTATTTTGGCTTTGCCTGGCTTGACGCTCATTCTACTACCGACTTCAGCCGTGAGGTTTGAGTCGACGACGCCTTCAAGTTTTGTGACCTCGCCATACACTCCATAGGCGGTGTTTTTCTCAACTGTGCCTTTACTGTTTTTGCCCTGCATAAAAAGGCACCTAAGCTCTCCTGGTTTGCCTTTTTGCCCTTTGGTTATACCGACGAGCGTGCAAGGGTAAATCTTTCCGTCCTTGACTGGAATTTGCACGCCAGTTTCGTAGTCAGTAATTGGGTGACCTAGAGCTCCATAGCGGTTTGTTTCACTGTCGACATATGTGAGAGTGCCCACGCCAGAGGCGTCATCTCTAACCCAGAGCCCGAGCTTGTATTCTCCGCTCGACTCGTCTAGTTCAGGAACTATTTCAAGGTCGAGCTTTTGCTCTTTTCTTATAATCTCTACATTGAGCCTTTCACCATTTGAAGAGTTTACAATCTCTTGAAGATGAGCTATCCCCAAAATCTCTTTGCCACTGACTTTGTTTATAATATCTCCAGCCTTGATTTCTTTACTCTTCATAGCAGTTCTTGCGCCATCTTTGGTCATAATAGAGTTTTCGCCGACAACGATAACCCCAGCGGTCTCTAAAGCAAAACCAAGAGGTATGCCTCCCACATAGACTTCATTTTCAGGTAAGACCTCGACTTCTATGCTTTTGAGCGGAATAAAACCAAAGAGCTTAAAGGTGAGATTTGTCTTTTTTTGCTTTTCACCACCCACTGTGATTTGGCTCTCACTCAAACTCGTTTTGACAAAACTCCCAAAGACGCCCTCCTCGTTTATGGTCGTGACATCGTCATATGTGATTACGGCTTCATTTGGAAGCGAAAATATATCAAGGGCATTAAAGTTTAGCCCAGTAAGTACAAAGAGAAAAACTATTGTAAGGCCCAAAACTTTTTTCACTATTGTCTTCATAAAACTCCTTCTGTGCATACTGATCTTAGTTTGCATAGATTGGAGTTTTTTATGCCTTAGGCCTGCATTTTCTTAAATTCTTCAGCGCGCTCTTTAAGCTCTTTAGCATACTCTAAAGAGGCCTTTGATGCGTTTTGTCCAGTAGAAAGTGCCGACAGCTTTTCTATGGTCTCTGCCAAATTCAAAATTCTGGCTTTCGTCTCAGTCTCTTTGCCGTCACTAATCTTCGTAACAAACACATACTTGTCAGCCATGGCACAAACCTGAGGCAAGTGTGATATGCAAAGCACTTGATACTTTTTGGACAGCGTAGCAATTTTTCTTGCAACGGCATTTCCCACTTCGCCACTTATGCCAGTGTCAACCTCGTCAAATACAAGCGTTTCGACAGAACTCTTTTCGGCCAGTATGTTTTTAAGAGCTAGCATAAACCTGCTCATCTCACCTCCGGAGATAGTTTTGCCAAGAGGTTTGAGACTCTCGCCCGCATTGGCTGAGAAAAGAAACTCCACATCATCAAGGCCATTTGCAGTATAAGCTATATCTTCTTTAAATTCATTTATTTCGCTCTTGAAATCGACTTTTAATCTAGAGTTTTTCATACCGAGCTGAGCAAGCTCAACTTTCATTTTCTCTTCAAGCTCAAGTGCCATTTCTTTGCGCTTTTTAGTAATCTCTTTAGATATTTTATATAGCTCGCCCTCAAGCCTAGTTTTCTCCTTAGACAGAGTTCCAAGAAGCTCTTCGGCATTTTCAAGACTTTGCCTCTTTTCCTTAGCCTGAACTAGGTAGTTTTTGACTTCTTCTATACTACCACCAAATTTTCTCTTTAAAGCCTTTATATCATCAAGGCGTTTGTCTACTCTCTCAAATTCAGCCTCATCAAACACAAGGTCGCTGGCTATGCTCTCCACCTCTTCGCTTATGTCTTGAAGCTCTAGGAGTGAACTTGAGAGCCTTTCAGCTACACCTTTTATCCTTTCTCCATACTGAGAAACTGACGTGAGCGCGCGCAGAGCTTCTTTAAGTTTTGCTGTGACGCCACCAGTCGAGTCTAGGAGATTGCTAGCCTGCGAGAGAGAAGCCCCAATTCTTTCAGCATTTGAAAGCTCTAAGAGCCTGCTTGAAAGCTCATCGTCTTCACCATCTTTAGGCGATATGTTTTCTATCTCATCAATTTGAAAGGTTAAGAGTTCGAGCTCACGCTCCCTGTTTTCAAAAGATCCCCCAACGTCTTTCATTTGCCCTAAAACGTTTTTATATTCATTTAGCAAGACTCTCAGCCTCTCTTTTTCTATATCAAGATAAGAAGGCTTTAGAGCTTCTAAAAGGCCGAGGTGATTTTTGGTGTTTAAAAGCATGGTGCTTTCGTGCTGACCGTATGTATCCACGAGTGTCTCGGCTACAGCTTTGAGCATTTTGCCAGTTACAAGATTTCCGTTTATACGATTGTCAGTTCTGCCGTCGGCCGACATTGTTCTAGTCAAAATAATGAGCCCTTCGTCCTCTATTCCATACTCTTTCAAAAGCTCCTTCGTCTCAAGGCTCTCAGTCGTAAAGCTCGCGCTGACCCTCATAAGATGCTCGCCAGTTCGAAGTAGATTTTTGTCTGCCTTGTCGCCTAACGCAAACCCAAGCGCGTCAAAAATAATGCTCTTGCCTGCGCCTGTTTCACCCATAAGCACATTAAAGGCCTTGTCAAAATCGAGTTCGAGGTCTTTTATGAGAGCGACATTTTTTATCTTAAGCGTCTTTAACATATTTCACCTACACCGATAATTTTTCTAAAGTCTTGCAAGCGTTTTCAGCATAACTGCTGTTTGGTAAGACGAGCATTACAGTGTCGTCGCCCGAGAGCACTCCGGCTACTCCATCGAGGTTTAGTTTGTCCATAAGCCCGCAAATAGCCGAGGCCATGCCTTTGATGGTTTTTATAAGACAAAACTGCCCCAAGACTTTTATGGAGATAACAGCCTCTTTGAAGATGGCAATGTACTTGTTTGAGACCGCCTGACTGTCGTTATCGACCAGCGAATATTTATACTTTCCAGTCTCACTACTCAAGATTTTTATAAGCCCAAGCTCTTTAATATCTCTCGAAATAGTCGCTTGAGTAACATCAAAATTTGCCTTCTTTAAGCTACTCACTAGTTCGTCTTGCGTCTCAATTTCACGCATAGATATGAGCTCTAAAATCTTAGATTGTCTTGTAGAACGAGCCATTTTTGCCCCCTTCTGCATACTCATCATTCCCTTATAAATAAAGGGCTAGAGAGCATTTTTGCATAAATATAAATAAGCTTTATACATTTTTTCAAAATCAAGTATACATTAAAATTTATATTTATGCAAGTGAAAGTTGCATAAAAATTCAAAGCAAAATGTATAAAAATAAATCGCTTTGCATACCGCAAAAGCGATTTGTATATTTATGAATTTGGCTACTTATTTTTTCTTGAAAATACGCTACAAATTTTACCCAACCTCAAGACTATTTTGACACTGTTGTCCATAGCATAGCGTTTGAATATGGCTTTGCCAAAGATAGTAAGCCCGGCTATAAGCGCAGACACGAGCGAAGCTATTATTATTTCATAGGCCTGACTAGACCCTTCCCTAATTAGGTGTACTAATATTGAGGCGCCAGCAGCACCACTCAAGATACCACACACGTCGCCCATGACGTCAGCGCAAAGCGAAGCGACCTTGTCAGCGTTCTTTATAATCGTCAGTGCCTCTTTGGCTCCTTTGACCTTTCTCGCTGCCATAGCTTTAAAAGGCTCTTCATCACACGCCGTCACGGCTATTCCTATCATGTCGGTCAAAACGCTGATTGAGATGAAGAAGATAATGCAAATTATGGCAAGAACTATGCCCGTGCTAGACATGACTAGCTCGCTCAAAATGCTAAAGGAAAGCGAAAGCGCAACGGCGAGGAAAAATATTTTGATAGGCCACACCCACCATTTATCTTTCTTCGCCTGAATTTTGACTTTCTTCTTTTTAGACTTTTCCTCTGTCTTCTCTTCTACTTTTTCTTCTAAATTCTCTTCTTCCATATACTTTATATCTATGCTCTAAACAAGATGTTTAAAACAGTAGTGTTCAATTAGGTAAAGACAGGCTCTTAAGTAAACCTTGCGGCATAGGTTCGGTTGGATTTCCCAAATGGAGCACTCGTCCGTCACCGGGCGAGCAGTTTCCTTTTACGCCCCACCTTTCACCGAATCGCCACTAAGACCACACTATAATCCCTAAAAGCCCCTCCCTTCTCCAAGGGTGACAGTCTAGAAGTTTTCCTTAACGACCTTCTCTGCCCTTAGCTTGATTTTGCAAACATAATTTCATGGACAGCCCCAACCTCGTTCAGGCCTGAAACAAAGGCTAACGCTCACGTGTCCAATCCCAATATGTTCACTCAAAGCAGGCTACACTGCAGACAGCTTTTGCACCGCCGTGCAGGTTTCTCTCCTTAAAGGTAGGCTCTCCACCAAGTAAGGTCTCCGCGAAATTTGGGTCTTTGGCTATATGCCGTTATAGCTAGCCCAAAAATCTTAACTTCCAGCATCAGCGCCAGTTTGGGCAACCAACGCCAACACCAGAAACTTCATCGTTGTGCCCTGCGGCGCTTGTTTCATCACCCTCAGGCAGAGTTTATCGACTAGAATACTGCGTCTTTACACTAGTATTATATCATGAGTGTAAAGAAAATGCAACAAGCTTTACTCTTCGACCATGACCCCCATAGTCTCTCTCAGGACTGTAAACTTTCCCTTGAGTTCGCCAAGACTCTTTGCGCATACTTCGTAAAGCACATTGGCCCTGTCTATGAGCTTTTTGGTCTCTTCTATGCTCACATCATTTTTCTCAAGCTTTGCGACTATCTCGTCAAGCTCTTTTTTTGCTTCTTCAAAAGTCATTTGTCTTCCTCCTTAATTTCTGCCATTACGCTTCCATCGTAAAAGTTTAGTTTTACCATATCCTTAGGCGAAAGTTCTGCGCGCGCTAAAATGCTCTTCCCTTCAAGTTCGACTTTAGCATAACCAAGTTTTAAAATGTTTTGAGGGTTGAGTTTGTCAAGCTTCATCATCTCAAGAGAGAGATTATAGCTTTTCTCGTTTAGATTTGCCTCCACTTTAGAAAGAAGCTTTTGAGACGCGCTGGTGAGCCTTATATGAGCCGTTTGGTAAATATCCTCACATCTTTTCACAAACAGCCTTAACTTGTCTAAAAAGGCCCTCTTTTCCTTTAAAATGTCTATGCTCACAAGCTCCGCCGCAGCGCTAGGCGTCGGCGCTCTCTCGTCAGCGACAAAGTCGATAATCGTAAAGTCTGTCTCATGACCTACAGCCGAGATAAGAGGCTTCTCGCAATCATAGACAGCCCTTGCAACAATCTCAGTATTAAACGCTCTAAGGTCTTCATTTGACCCGCCGCCTCTAGCTACGATAATGCAGTCCACCTTGTCGTACTTTGAGAAAAAGTTTATACCCTTAACGATTTCTAGCTCGGCGTTATAGCCCTGAACTTTAACTGGATACAAGACTATATCAAGGCCTGGATTTCGCCTTGTGACTATGTTTATAATATCTTGTAAAACTGCCCCCTCTTGGCTTGTAACGACGCCTATGCGCGAGATAGACTTTGGAATAGGTTTTTTATGCGCCTTGTCAAAGAGGCCTTCCTCCTCAAGTTGTTGTTTTAACTTTAAAAATTTTAAGTATTGGTCGCCCTGCCCTCTTGGCTCTAGCTTTCGCACATTAAAGTTCAGCCTTCCGCCCTTTTGATAAAAACTCGGCGTGCCCGTCACCTCGACTAAGTCACCATTCCTGACTGAAGTATATTTATATCCTTCAAAACAGACGCATGGCATGAGGGCGTTTTCGTCTTTAATAGAAAAATAAGCGACTCCTCTTGTGAGATTAAAGTCGCATATCTCGCCATAAACTTTTATATCAAACAGCAGTTCCTCAGCCTCAAAAATCTGCCTTATATAGCTCGTGAGCTGAGTAACTGAAATGGCCCCTATCATACGATTTTCCTAAGAACTCCGTTTATAAAACTTTGACTTTTATCTGTGCTGTACTTTTTTGAAAGCTCAAGCGCCTCGTTTATAGCCACAGCAACTGGCGTCTTTATAAATTTTATCTCTGTGAGCGCGAGATAAAGAAGCGCGAGGTCGACCTTATAAATTCGGCTGAGCTCATAGCCCTCGACACTATCCCGAACAAGCTTCTCCACCTCTTCTCTATCCTTCTCAAAAGCTTCAAAGATTTGACTTGAAAACTTTTCTTCTTCCTCATTTAGTTTTTCTTCAGCTTTTAATAGCTCAAACGAAAGCTCGTCGTCGCCACCAAATAAATTTTGGTATATGAGCTTAAAAGCCACCTCTCTAGCTAGCTTCCTCATAGCGAGCCCCCAGAAGCTTCATCTTTTTGAAACACCACATCGACTATATGCACGTTGACTTTGGCGGTTTTCATTTCCACCATAGACGCAATGTTGTTTTTGATGTTTTCTTGAACTCGATAGGCTATGTCTGGAACGTTACAGTTGTTGTATACGTTTATATAAACATCTATAACAAGAAGCCCATTAGGGTTAAATTTGAGTTTTACTCCGTCAAAATCCTTCTTAGTAAACATTCTAGTGAAAGGATTTTTAAATCTATTGCTGAGCCCAGCGACGCCACTAATTTCTTTGGTCGCCAAATTTATAATAGAAAGCAGTATATTTCTATTGCAAGTAATCTTTCCGCTACTTGTGAGCTCCTTTTTAATCTCTGCCATTTTATACTCCTAAAATTAGTATATCACACTGAAATAAAAGTTTGCAACAATTTTAATTTATAAAAAAAGCCTTTCACTTAAGAAAGACTTTTTACTCTCAAAAGCTTAGACAGGAATGACTTTGAGATTTTGGTTTGTGTAGTCGGTCTGGTCTTTGACTAGGTTTAAAATTTTCATAACCTCGTTGAAACCCAGCTCTTCACTCGTGGCAGAAACAAAAACATTTATGCTGTTGTCTGTAGAGGTAACGATAGCGTCAGCATAGCCTAGGCCTTTTATAGAATATTCTAGAGCGAGCTCTTGCTCCATTTGAGCTACTAGCGTCTGCTTTTTTGCCTTGGCGTCAGCCACTTCCTCTGCTGTAGAAGCTGCGTCTGCTATTATGCTGTCGTAAATCAAAAGTTCTTGCTCTCTTGTAGAGTTTCTGTCCGCGCGGTAGCTATCAAAATAGTTCATAGCCACAGTCGTATTTGAGCCCGCATCGACCACTCTATTATTAAGAGCGATATTGAGGTATCCTGTCACCCCAAGAAGCAACACCATAGCCACCAAAATAATGATTTTTGTCCTTTTCTTCAACATACAAACTCCTTTAAATTTTATTTATTTCCAACTAACACTTCTATATTAGTAGTTGGCACGCTTATTGCCGACTCGACAGCTTTTAAGATGTTTAGTTTTACATTTAGGTCATCAGCCCCTTCCGCCACCACAATACAACTAGCTATCTCTGGCAGTGTCGTGGAGCTAAGTTCTGTGCCGCTCTTGAGGACTATCATCACCTTCACCTTGCCTGCCCCTTTTATGTTTGACAATAGCCCCTCAAGTCGGTCTTCTAGCTCTGTCGAATAGGCCGAAGCGGTTGTTGCAGCCGAACTATTGTTTGAGATAGAAGAATTTGAAAAGGTAGAGAGATAAATCATAAGGAGAATGACGCCAAAGATGATGGCTATAATTATTTCAATGTGTTTGATGTTTTTTAGTTTTTCAAAAAGTTTACTCACTGAAAACCACCTTACTTTCCTCTATCTCGACTATGTCCATGACAAGCTCAACAATCGCTTTCTCTATATCTATATGCTCGGCTTTTTCGTCTATAACTAAATTTGTTAAATCGACAAAAATTTCGTCCACAGTCATGTCTGTTGTAAAAATGTTTGCTGAGATGCTAACATCCACGTTTTTAAGACCAAGCTCCTCTATCTGCTCTTCAAGCAGTTTTTCTATACTCGTAAGTTTATCTCTGTTGACTTGATAAATAAAGTCTTCTTGCAATACGATTTCTTGACTTTCAAAAATGCTTCCAAAGTCAAAATTGCCTTTCACAATGGACGGCAAGGGCCAGATGATGACCAGCACAATGATATAGCCAAAAATATTTTTTATATATTTAGCAGTCTGTCCGCTGGGTAAGACAAGGTCTACTACGACTGACATCATGCACACGCCTGCTATGCTGAGTATCCACGCGCTCACTTTCCACCTCACACAAAATTGCCAGTGCACATCACAAGCCCGACAAAGATGAAATACATAAACGAAACGCCTATGATAAGCACTATTGGCATAGTCAAACTCTTGGCCACACTAGAGACAAAAGAGCAAATTCTGTTGTCCGCAAGTGGCTCTAAAATGGCCGCCGTCAACTTTAGACACAACATAAACAAAATTATTTGAACAAGTGGTGAAAGTATGCTTGCAAACAACAAGAGCAGTCCGCAGGCCCCAACAGCGTTTTTTATCAATACCGAGCTCGTTATAATAACATTTATGCCGTCTGAGAGATAGCCACCTAGAAGAGGAATATAACTTTTTAGCGCAAACTTGGCTGTGCGCATGCTTATCGTGTCTATACTCCCCGCCGTTAAGCCCTGGATGACCAAGAACCCCATAAAGATAGTAAACACAGCCCCAATCGTCCACTTAAAAAGCGAATTGAAAAAGTGAGAGAACTTCTCAAGCTTGACAGAGTTTGTCAAGTTTGAAACAACAGAAAAGACTAACGAGAAAATGAAGAGGGGCATCAAAAGCATGGTGAATATTTGAGTTATCGTGCCTGTCAAAAGAGCTACAGCAGGCTGGTATACGCTCACAGAAACTCCCCCGCCCACAGCCGTCAAAAGTGTCAAAAGGACTGGAAACGCCACCTCCATTTGCGTCTTGATGCTCATAAGTGTATTTGCCGTCAGCGTGAGCATATTCGTACAAGCCGAGGCGACTATAATAATGACTATGCCAAAGCATACAAAATGAATAATGTTGTAGATTGAGCTATTGCCTTTTCCGCTCCGCATATCCCCTAGTATTCCCGCTAGCACTGCCACAGCGACTATCATCGCCATCATGGGCAAAAAGTCTAGAAGGTCTTCAAAAATGAGGTCGCCAATAGCGCTCCATATGTCAGCTGAGTTTTCAGCAAATTCCCCGGAGATTATCTTTTGAAGTTTTTCAAGAAAGCTTGACCCCTCAAAAAAACTGTTCTCTCCCAGCCCAGCCAAAATCTCTTCAAAGCCTGAAAGATCCAAATCTCCAAGTTGGTCCTCGACTGCACCCTCAAGCTCCTCTTCTATGCTCTCGTTGCTAGAAGTCTCTTCCGCCCAGCAAATAGAGCCACCTTGAGAAAAGATGGCGCATAAAATGACAGCAAGAAGAACGACTATTTTTTTCAAGGCAACAACCCCACAATTATCTCGATTATGTTTGTGATAATTGGCATGCTCATGGCGAGAATTATGACTTTCCCGCCAAGTAAGATTTTGTCGGCAAGGCCGCTCTGGCCACAATCACTACAAATGTTTCCAGCAAACTCAGTGAGATAACCCACCCCAACTATTTTGAGCACAAGAGAAAACAAGGAAGACGAGACGCCAGTCTTTTCTATAACAGACCTTATGCCGTCAAAGATGCTGGAGACTGAGTCTACAATCATAAAGACTATGATTATCCCGCCAGCAAGGCCGATAAGCGCAGCGACATCGGGCTTAACTTGCCTCACGAGCAAGACCGCCACACAAGTAATAAGCCCGACTCCAACTATCCTTACTATATCCACATGTTTCCCCTATAGATTAAAAAGTGATTTGACGCTGTCAAACAGAGCAGAGATTAGGTTTAAGACCATCATAAGGGCGACGATAAGGCCCGCCAGCGTAGTCAGCGTTGCTATCTCGTCCTTGCCCGTGTGCTTCAAAACCTGCCCCACTACGGCAGTCAAAATGCCGACTGCGGCAATTTTAAAAACTATTTCTACTCCCATATTCCTCCTAAATAAGCAAAACTGCTACAAGCAGGCCGACGACTATCCCGAGCTTTATGTAGAGCGGACAGAATTTTTTAGCTTCTTCGCAGGCAGTGTTGCAAAAACTTTGAAATCTCTCTTTTGAAGCACTAAGCTGTTTGGTTTGGTTGTAGACGTCGAGCTTGCCGAGCTCTTCAAAAAATCTAAATATGGTCTCTCTTTCCTCATCTTTAAGCAAAGTTATTCCTTCAAATAGTTTGTCTTTTGCCAGTTGCTCATTTAAGGAAAGATAGTTTAAAAAGTTTTGTTTTAGCGTAGCTAGTTCTTTGCTGTTGGCGTTAAAGCCTTTAAAGATTTCTGCAAGCTTTTGTTTTGAAAAATTTATGTCTGTGTCGAGCTTCTCAAGGAGCATGACAAGTTCTGCAAAAAACTTTTTTCGACTCGAGTATTTTCTAGACAAAAAGTATCCTATAGAGACACAAACTAGAAAGATTAAAATAATTAAAAGTAGCTTCATAGCCTCCTCCATTCGCTCAGCCTTGAAAAGTTTTTGCCGTAAACTCCTTCAAAGGTGCCAGGGCCGTTTCGGCTTGAGAGCACAACAAACCTCTCGAAAGTATCTTTAATCTCGTCATAAAACTCTTTACTCTTCAACTCCTCAAGGCTAGAGGCATGAACTGTAGCCAAGACTTTGACGCCACAATTCACTGCCTCTTTGAGCGCAAGCGCATCTTCTCTCCCGCCAAGCTCGTCCGTCACGAGCAGGTGTGGGCTCATAGTTCTTACGCCTTGAATGAAACCTATCTCCTTTGTCGTGAAAGACAGCACGTCAGCAAACTTCCCCACGTTGAGACTGCCATTTGTTCCAGCTATCTCAGCGCGTTCATCGACTATGAGAACGTTGTAACAATAGTTTCTCTCCGAGAGCTGGAAGACAAAGTCACGGAGAAATGTCGTCTTGCCCCCTCCTGGCGGAGAGAGCACAAGCGTATTTTTGAGCCCGTCTTCATCATGAAGATAACTAAAGGCATTTAAGCTACAGTTCCTCACCTCATGAGGCACTCTAATGTTTAAACTTGTAAAGTTTTTTATGGTCTTTATCTCTCCGCCTTCTACAACGACTTCGCCACAAATCCCTATTCTCTCCCCGCCGGCGAGCATAATAAAGCCCTTTTTTAGCTCTTCGTTTATAGAATAGACTGAGCACTCGCTGGCTCTAAAAACTATGTCTTCAAGGTTCTGTTTGGTCGCCACAAGCGCTCTTGAGCTGTCATTTGTGAGCCCATCTTTGCCAAGGAAGTGTGGCGTACCCCTTTCAAAGACAAGTATAGGCTTGTCCACTCTTATCCTTATCTCGTTTAGGATAGAGTAGTTTATTTTGTTTTTAATAATGTCATAGAGCTCGTCTCCCAAAACATTTTTGAGCATATCCCCTCCAAATCTCTATAACTTACTCGCCCTTTCCAGAGCTCATGTCAAAAAGCACAAAAAAAATAGCAATACCTCTCGATATTGCATTTTTTGACAAATAGTTTTATTTTTGATTGTCCATATGGACCGAAATTATTTCCCCATTCTTAATATAGATTGATTCAGTTTGTTTTGCTGTATAAATTATCTCGCCACTATCGTAGTCAAAAACTTTAAGTGTAGGCTTTAGCCTCCTGTCTCGCAGACGGTATTCCTCACCTATTGGCGCAGGGCTCAAAAGTTCTTTGGCATAAAATAGATTTGGAGTGTCACTCATTGTCAAAACATGAGTCATATACTCAGCTCTATCAACTAAGACAAGCAACTTGCCAGTGACAACGTCTCGATTTTTGCCATCTATGCCATCTATTTGGAGATATATTCTATTTACTTCATAAACCTTATTGCCGTTTGAATAAACTTGTTTTGCGTCAGGGTTGTAGTGGAAATAAGAATAAACATTGTCTGCTTGTAACAGCCTAGGGCAGAATTGCAAAGCTTTTTCATTTAATATCCCATAACTGTCAAAAACACCGTGATGTTTATCTAATTTCAGTTTTGGCTTTCTTTTACAACAAAGATAAATTTTTTTACTATACTTCATAATGCTCCTATTTGTTTAATTCTTGATGCTGGACAAACTCTCCAGCAATCTCTTTCACGATTTGTTTTTCGTCACCAAAGCAGTTTTGGAAAAACAAGAGTCTTGCCCTATCTTTATCCATACTTAAATAGATTTTGTTGTGGTTATTCTTTGCGTAATACGCTATATCTTGTGCATGAAAGAGCTCCCTGAGAGTTTTCTCAAGCCCATGACAACTATATTTTTGCGCAATAAAAAACGCCTTATCTTCTGCTTCGACCTTCTTTTCTCTTTTATAAATTTCGAGCCCCATGTCACTAAAAAACTCAGGATACTTTTCAGTATATGCTTCCACTGTCTTCAATAATTCATCTTTCTTAACCAAGACCCCATTAAGAAGTCTTATCTTCCCTAACAGTGCCTTGAAAAACGTTTGCTGTGTCATCTTTATCTCCATTTTCAAAATTTTTTCACCAGTCCATTCTAACACAAAATATTTTAATTTCAAGCAAAATTTCAAACTTTTTTCCAATAAAACAGGAGCTCTAAAAACGAGCTCCTTATAAGCATATTCCCCACCCTCTCAAAAGGTGATATTACCTTGCTCACATTATGCAAATTATCTTTACTTTTTTATTTTGCTGAAGAACAAACCGCAACTTTTATTTCTTCTTTCTTATTTTTTATTTCAAAAACAAGCAAAATGCAAAAGAAGAGTGAAAAATGAAAAGTGAAGAAAGAAGAGTACAAACAAAAAGACCTCTCTACCGAGAGCTTGTTTTTGTCTGGTGCGGGTGGTGGGACTTGAACCCACACGGAGTTGCCTCCTCAGGATTTTAAGTCCTGTGCGTCTGCCATTCCGCCACACCCGCATATGGAGGCACCACCCAGAATCGAACTGGGGAATGAAGGTTTTGCAGACCTCTGCCTTACCGCTTGGCTATGGTGCCATTGACGAAAATTAGTTTAGCACAATCTCCCTCTTTTTGTCAACGCTTTATCTCCCCTATTCGCATATTTTCAAAAATTATATATGAAAAAATGATTTTATTGGTTTTTAACTATTACAAAAAATGTTT
>CALVTI010000005.1 GCA_944361835.1 uncultured Clostridia bacterium | reverse complement strand
TTTTCTACGCTTAGACAACCAGAAGAGAAGAAAGAAAAAGAGAAAGAGGCTAAAGAGTTAGAGGTGGAGCTTGAAAAAGCTGTTAAAGAAGAGCCTAAAGAAGAGCCAAAGCAAGAAGAAAAGCCTGAAAATAGTGAAGAGAAAAAAGACCAGTAACGCTGGTCTTTTTTAGATTATAAAAATTTGTTGCAAAATCAATTCTAATATGCTAATCTATATTCAAGCGAAATGCACACATTTTCCCAAGCCGATGGTAATGGAGAAGAGTATATTGAAGTGAAAATGACGAAGGATGGAAAAAAATTAGTAGCTGTATGGTGAAAGGAAGAGAAAGTTAAGGAGAAGAATATGAATCGTGTTAAATTAAAGGAAATGATGTTGGATGACGAAGAGCATCTATGTTTGATGAGAATTGAGGTAAATGGGAAAGATATAATAGTCCAACATAGTTGGTATGAATTTTTTTCTGATCAAATAGGGTATGTTGATTTTGAAAAATATTGGGAATTTTTAAGGAAAGATGTGTCATGTAACCTTTATTTAGTAGGACGTTATATTGATGATGAAAAGTCTAATCTTGAAAAATTAGGGCCAATATATATTGAGACAGATTTAAATGATTTTGGTGTTATTAACGGACTAAAAGTGCAAGTTGTAGAAAAAATTGATAAAAATAAGTCTATAGTTTTTTTGAAAGAATTAGGTGTCGATGTTGTTGCTAGACTATATAAAGATGATGGTTTCCATTGCGAAAAAGAATGTTTAGAAGAGTATGATATTGGAGAAATCGTGATGATTTCAGAGGCTACGTTATTTATAGATGACATCACCCCTATCATAGAGAAAAAAGAAACTGAAATGGAGTGAAATCTTCATGCTGCAGGAAAATATTTAAAAAGCCCGCTACGGCGGGCTTTTTAGATCTCTCTACTTCCTGCGGAGGTTGACGGCGATGACGCCACAGATGGCTCCCATGATTCCGCCAAAGAGTATGTCATTTAGAAGAGTCTTTGAAAACTCAAAATGTCCGTCAAGGATAGAGAAGACGACAAAAGAAATTATGGTGTAAAACAGGCCCACAATAAGCCCTGACACGAGACCCATCTCTTTAGACTTTTTAAGGCCAATAAAACAGCCAAGAAGAATGGATAGTCCTTTTATAACTTGGTTTATGGGTGAAATCGCTCCGTCTGCGATAGGTAAAAACCGAAGAAGAAAAGCAAAAATAAGTATGCCTATGAGTGAGACGCAAAGCGCGATTAAAGAACCTTTTAGGGTGTTTAGAAAAAATTTTCCTTGTTTTTGAGTTTTTTCCATAAAGCCTCCTAAATTACACTATGCTAGCACCTGTTTGATTATGACAAGCCCTAAAAGACTAAAAAAGCGTGAGTTTGGAAATAAATTATAAAAAAATGTTTGACAGTGAGAGAGCGATGTCGTATACTAAAACAGTTCGTAAATCTACACAAAAATTAGCATTTTTAAGGGGCCTTTAATGACAAAAAAGATAAGTAGACTTAATTATATTTTTCTTAGCATTGTGGTTGTGATCGGGCTTTTGCTCTCGTTTTGTAGCTTCAATGTCCCGTTTTCAAATTATAGATACAACGGCTTTTTAAATTCTATTCCACTCGGCACAGATATTGCCGGCGGTCATTCGGCCGTGTTTAATGTCATCTCTGACGAACACGAAG
Source organism: uncultured Clostridia bacterium (assembly GCA_944361835.1). Classification (GTDB taxonomy): domain Bacteria; phylum Bacillota; class Clostridia; order Christensenellales; family UBA1242; genus Caccopulliclostridium. The sequence goes on along the minus strand of CALVTI010000005.1, from coordinate 17,819 downwards.
TGACCGACAGCGACGTGGACGAGGCTGTGAGATTCCTCAACAATGTCATCACAAGTCAAGGCTATTATGACGCTGTAGTGGTAAAACAAGGGGATAGACAGCTCAGGTTTGAGATTTCAAACAACAACGACCCTGTCACACTAATAGAGACGCTAGGCAGTGCAGAGGATATTTATATGAGAAGCTCCTCAGACGGGACAGAACATGTAGACGGGGAAATCACTGGAGCAGATATTTTAGACGCCTACGCTATCAAGACACAGCTCACGCAATCGTCATACGGATATGGTGTCAATATTGTCTTTACAAGTGAGGGCGCTGAGAAATTTGAGACTTTGACGAGCTCTATAGCTAGCGGTTCACAGGTTTTGGCTGTTTATATGGGCGACGAGCTCTTTACTCAGGTTCAGGTTACTGAAGCTCAAACGGGTGGCTCTACATTTATCAGCGGAGGCTCTATAGTTGACGAGGCTTCGGCCAACAACTTTGCTCTTCAAATACTTGTAGGTTCACTAGACACAAAGCTTGAGCTTGACAGCTCTTCACAAATTCCAGCGCTTTTAGGAGAATATTTCCTTCTTTTGAGCGGAATTGGAATAGGTGTGCTTTGCCTTGCTTATATGGTATATTTCATTATTAAGTACAGAGAGCTGGGTTTGCTTGCTAGTTTTTCGCTTGTGATATTTGGAGTATTGTATCTCTTCTTCCTGCAGGCGCTTCCTATCTCGCTTATGACTTTGGGTGGAATAATTGGTGTGGTCGTTGGACTTGCGTTCAACTTTGTCGCTCATTATATGATATTTAAGAACATTGATAGGGAATATGGAAACGGTAAGAAAATACCTCTTTCAGTCAAGACCGGTTTCCAAAAGTCTACCATGCCTATAGTGGACATGAATGTGGTAGCTATTATTGCTACAGTCGCAATTTGGTTCTTTGGCAACGCGTTTGTAAAGAGCTTCTGCCTAAGTGTATGCCTGGCCTCATGTCTAACGCTTTTCACAGCGCTTCTTGTGACTAGAGGGCTTGTTAAGTGGTATTTGCCATTCAATAGCACAAAGGCAAACAAAATGGGCCTTACAAGAAAGGAGAACGTAAATGAAATCTAAAAACCTGCTTATTCAAATTATTGCTCCTATCTTAATAGCCATTGTAGGAATAGTCTTGCTCTTTACAGTGGGATTTAACTATACAGATGACGTAAGAGGCTGCAGTGTCGCTGAAATTAATCTTACAGAGCAGTACGACTATGACGAGGCGAGAATAATGATTGAGACTGCTCTTGAGGGAGAAGAGGTCGATGTGCTCTCATATGTGAGCGCTGAAAACCAATACGGTGACACAATCATAGTAAAATTTAGAAGCGAAAGCTTAGACCTTGAAGCCTTTGAAAACAGACTCTTTGAAGAATTTGGCTATAACAGCGCTGACGCTTTTGAGTCAAAATATATTTCTGTAGGTGATGATCTAGAAGGCCAAAACATTTTGAATGTATTTTCATATACCTTGCTTGGCTGTTTGATAGCTCTTGTGGCCGTGGCTATATTTGTTGGCGCTAGGTTTGGCCTTGGAGCTGTCATGACGCTTGTGCTTGAGGTCATATGTGACCTTGTGCTTATGAACAGTCTTGTGCTCATAGCAAGAATAGGCGTGGGCATGTACTACGGCGTGGCTCTTGCGTTTACCTTTGTTTTCGCTGTGATAAACTGGGCGATGATGCTCAGCAAGTTTAGAGAGAATGTAAACAGTGAAAACTATGCAAATATGTCCAACTTTGAAGTGGCAGAGCTCTCAATGAAAGAGACGAGAAAAGTCACAGCGCTTATGGCTATAGTGTGCGCCATTGTGCTGGCTGTAGTAGGGGTTTGTCTCTCAGTTGAGGCGACACATGCGTGCCTTGCTTCTATTGCAGGAATTTTGCCTGTGCTATATATCTCTCAAACTATTTCTCCAGCGCTTTGGGCTATCACAGCAAAGAGAAAACCAAAGGTGAAGAAAGAAAAGAAAGAAGTCGTTTGAAATATTGCAACTTAGGTTGCAATATTTTTTTTGATGCACTATAATATCTTCATAAGGTTGCGCAGCTGATGCGCTAGAAAGGGGCAAGCCTTTAGGGCTTGTTTGGCGGTTATGAAACTACTTAAATATTTTGACGGAAGGATAGATTCTTCTAAAGTTTTTGACTTTGCAAAAAAGTTTGGAATAGATGAACTAGTTATGAAGCTTATTGTCTCTAGAGGTTATGATACTGAAGAGAAAATAAGCGAGTTTTTGTCACCAAGCATTTCTCGAAACGCTTTTGACTTAAAAGGCATGCGAGAGCTTGTGGAGCGAGTTATGCTAGCTAAAGAGCGAGGAGAAAAAATCTTGGTCTTTGGTGACTATGACGTAGATGGTGTCAGCGCTACAGCCATAATGATTAAAGCTCTAAAAAGGCTTGGGCTAGAGCCTGAGTATTATCTCCCAAACCGCTTTGTAGATGGTTATGGTTTGACGCGCGAGGTTATCGATAAGATAGTAAAGAAATTTAATCCAAATCTCATTATTACAGTCGACTGCGGAATTTCTTGCCATGACGAGATAGAGTATGCAAAATCGCTCGGTGTAGAAGTTATTGTGACCGACCACCATGAGCTTCCTGACGTTCTTCCTGAGACTGTGACTATAAATGCGAAGATAGAGGGGCAGACCTATGGGTTTAGAGAGCTGTGCGGGACTGGTGTGGCGTATAAAGTGGCGGAGGCGCTCATTGGTAAAGAGGCCGAGGAATTTTTGCCTATTGCAGCTATAGCTACCATCGCGGACATTGTCTCGCTGAGAGATGAGAACAGAACGATTGTGTACAGAGGCATAAAGCTACTAGACAAATATTTGCCGGCTGGCCTAAAAGCTCTTTTTAGGGCTCAAAGATTGGACTTAAAGAGCGTGACAAGCACTGACATTTCTTTTAAAATCGCTCCAAAATTGAATGCGTCTGGCAGAATGGGAGACGCTGATGACTCGCTCAAACTATATATTGAGACAGACCCTGTCGAGATAAGAAAATATTTAAATAAAATAAACTCACACAATGAAAAACGTCAGGAGCTTTGCAACAGCATTTATGCAGACTGCAAAGCCATGCTTTCAAAACACAATATGTCTCAAAATAGAGCTATAGTGCTTTCTTCGCCAAATTGGGACCAAGGAATATTAGGCATAGTCTCGGCTAGGCTCGTCGAGGAGTATAACAGGCCAGTATTTTTGTTCGCAAACCTTGGAGAGGAGTCTAAAGGCTCGGCTAGGAGCATAAAGGACATCAATGTGCACTTGCTTTTAAACTCTATGGACGAACTACTTGAAACTTATGGTGGACATCCTGTTGCAGCAGGGTTGACCATAAAGACTGATAGACTGCAGGAATTTAAAGTTAGAGTGGAAGAATATATCGCAAAAAATATAAACGATTCTGCCTTTGTGCCAGTACAGTATTACGACGAAAAGATTGAGCTTAAAGACATAAACAAAAAGCTTTTAGATGACATTTCAAAGCTAGAGCCTTTTGGGACTGACAACCAAAGCCCAAGATTTTTAGTAACTACAAGTTTTTCAAGAGTTGTACCTATGAAAAACTGCCCGCAACACGCAAACATATTCTTAAGTGAAAAATTTCCTGTTGTCGAGTTTTCATACTACAAAGATTTTGAAAAAATCAAACATTCTAAATTAAAAAATTTCATTTTTGAATTACAGCATGACAATTTTTCTCGAAGCATTAAAGGCCTTTGTAAGGCCAATAGTTTTAGCTTTGAGGTCTCACCAGACAAAGTTTTGAACTTTGGCAATCTCTATCAGTTAGCATATGATGATGTAGGGGAGTCTAGATATACGTTTTATACTGACGAAGAGCTATTAAAACTTGTAGCAAACCCGTCATGTTTTGGGACTTGTTTTGTGGCGACGAATTTGAGAGACTACAACAGCTTTTTAGAGAGCTACAACACGGAAAACATTGTGACAAACTCCATCTTTGGCGGGAGCGAACAAAATGGTTTTAATACGGTCTTTTTGTGCCCTGAACGATTAGATTTTGTTAAGCATTACGAAAACATAGTCTTTTTAAGTCCGGTGATAAATAAAGGGTATTTGACTGCCATAAATAACTTGAGTGATGCCAAAGTGTATTTACCTTTAAATAAAAGCGCTTCCTTTAACCCTCAATTAGACCTTTCTAGAGGCAAACTAGGCGAAATTTATAGTGCTTTAAGAGGCTATAGAGGCGGATTTGTAAGTATAGATGATCTTTACTCCAAACTTAAAATCTCCTCTTCATACGAAAATTTTGTTGTGGCAATAAAAGTTTTTGAAGAACTCAAAATTTTGAGCTATAATATACTGAATGAGATAAAATATATAGAGATACACGATGAGAAAAAAGTAGAGTTAAAAAATAGCAAATTTTACAACTTGGCTAATTTGCTCAAGAGTGTCAAGGAGGCACAATGACTGAAAAAATACTCGCGCTTATAAATCAAAATTTTAACATGACCGACGAGCAACAAAGCGAGATAAAAAAGCTATTGTCAGTCGAAAATGTAGAGCTGAATAAGTGCCTTAGCGTTATTAAAAACCTTATAGAGCTTAAGCTCGACTACGCGAGCGTGTGCGCTCTTATCTTAAATGAGAGTAATAAGTATAAAGAGATAAGTGTAGAGGAAGAAGAGAAGATCTTTAATAAAGAGACCTTATCTATTTTCTCAAATCTTCAGGTCATAAAGTCTTTAAAGACTTCCTCTAAGGCTGAGGAAGCTGAGAATTTAAGAAAGATGCTTGTCGCCATGAGCCAAGATATGAGAGTGCTTATTATCAGGCTTTGCACGATTCTTTATGATATCGAGCAGTTTGAGCGCCCGGTTTCAGCACAAGAGAAAGTTGTGCTCGAAGAGGTTCAGGAGCTTTTCGCTCCGCTTGCCGAGAGACTTGGGCTAAACTTTATGAAGTCTCAAATGGAAGACATTTGCTTAAAGCTCTTAAATCCTAAAATTTATGATGATCTTGTAAACAACGTAAACCTTAAGCGAGAAGAAAACCAAAAGCAGATTGAGCTTACTCGAACTAGGCTTGAAGTCATTTTAAACGAACTTGGCATTAAGGGCGACATAATGGCTAGACAAAAGCACTACTCAAGCGTCTATAAGAAGATGAGAAGTAAAAACATAACCCTGGCTCAAATTTATGACCTCATCGCGCTCAGAGTTATAGTAGACACCGTCGAAGACTGTTATGCTGTGCTTGGTAAAATTCATGCTATTTATAAACCTATACCTGATAGGTTTAAAGACTATATAGCTTTTCCTAAACCTAATGGCTATCGTTCGCTTCATACAACTATTATAGCTGAAAACAACAGGCCTCTTGAGATCCAAATCAGGACGCACGAGATGCATAGAAACAGCGAGTATGGTGTAGCAGCCCATTGGATGTATAAAGAGAAGAGGTCAAAACAAAGCTCGCTTGACGCAAAACTTGGCTGGATAAGAGAAATTATGGAGACGGGCAAGGAGCTAAGCTCAAGAGAGTTTATTGACACTCTAAAAACAAATCTCTACAGCGGAGAGATTTTTGTCCAGTCACCTAAGGGAAAGGTCATAGAATTTCCTGTTGGAGCGACTGTAATTGATTTTGCCTATGCAATACATTCTGACATCGGTAATTCTTGCGTAGGGGGTAAAATAAACGGGAAAATAAAGCCAATAACTACTTGTTTAAAGAGCGGAGATATTGTCGAGATTATTACCTCTCCAAACTCTAAAGGGCCGTCTCGTGATTGGCTATCTATCGTAAAGACAAGCGAGGCAAGGCAGAAGATAAGAACATTTTTCAAGCGTGAGCTCAAAGAGGAAAACATAAAACGCGGAAAGGCTATGCTTGAGGATTACAGTAAAGAAAGAGATGTTCCTCTTGACAAACTTCTTGAAGAAAAAGTCCTTGAGGAGACGCTTTATAAATATTCCTTTAATGGTGTCGATGAGATGTATGCATCAATCGGCTTTGGTAGCGTACCGGCTAAACTTGTTTATGAAAAGCTTTATAATGACTATGAAAAGCTTCATAAGAAAAAAGAAGATATTAAGGAAGAAAAACTGCTTGTCAAACAAGATAAAAATGGAGTCTTAGTTGAAGGTGACAGTGGGCTTCTTGTGAGGTTTGCAGGCTGTTGTAACCCAGTGGCTGAAGATGAAATAATAGGCTATATTTCAAGAGGTAAAGGCGTTACTATTCACAGAAAAAATTGCCCTAATATAAAATATCTTGAAAGCGACAGGCTAATTTCCGCTGAATGGAAGGGAAAAGGTATGGCAAATGCCAAGCTGAATGTCAAGCTGCTTTGCGAGCCTGTAAAGGGCTTTAATGTGCTTCTCATGAAGGCACTAAGCGACTACACGCTTCTTTCCTTGGACATAAGGCCAAAGGGCGCAGACATTTTAGCAAACTTAAAAGTTGAGTTAAAAGCAGACCAAAACTATAGCGGGCTATTAAAGAAATTAAAGCAAATAGAAGGAGTTAAGGAAGTATATAGATGATAATCATTACAAATTGTGAGAAGATGAAAAATGATATTTATGATGTTTTGCATATGTTCTATCCGGAGTCCGCTTTGGACGAGAAAGATGGGATAGTTTTTACTCACAATTTGGAAATCATCGGTGATAATTATGTAAATGAAGTCGATTTGAATGGGCAGGCGATAGTCGAAACTGAAAGAATTTACGAGTTTTCAAATGAGCTTGAAAAGAAGAGAGTTTTAAAAAGAGCTATAAAGCTCGCATGTTACAAGCTTTTATCTAAAATAAATAAGACTGACTTGCCTTGGGGCTCGCTTACTGGAATTAGGCCGACAAAACTCGCCTATGACTTGATAGCTGATGGCCTTGACCCGCTTTTTGTCGGCGAGACGCTGACTAAAAACTTTTTGGTAAGCCCTGAAAAAGCAAAACTCGTGCAAAGCGTCATTTCAAATCAAAATTGTATTATCAAAAATGACAACCTTATAGACCTTTACATAAACATTCCAGTTTGTCCGTCGAGGTGTATATATTGCTCTTTTATATCTAGCGAGCTAGATAAAGTAAGGCTTCTAATTCCTGCGTATATAGATAGCCTTATAAAGGAAATTCGCGCCGTAAAGGAGCTTATAGCTCAAAAGGCGCTTGTGGTGAGGACGATTTATGTCGGGGGAGGAACTCCTTCAGTTTTAGACCCTGAAGACATAGATAGGCTTCTAGCTGAACTTTCTTATCCAGTAGGCGAATTTACTTATGAGTGTGGTAGAGCGGACACAATCACGAGAGAAAAACTAGAGGTTTTGAAAAAGCACGGCGTAACACGCATTTGCATAAACCCTCAAACTTTTTCTCAAAAAACGCTCAAAACCATAGGGAGAAAACATACTATAGAAGATGTATTAAAGGCCTATAAGCTCGCTTTAGAGTTTGGTTTTGATACAAATATGGACCTAATTGCTGGTCTGCCAGGTGAAAATCTATCTACGTTTAAAAAGAGCATAGATACAGCTATTGAGCTTTCGCCAGATAATATCACCGTTCACACACTCTCCATCAAAAACGGAGCCGAGCTCAAGGACAAACCTTTGCCTGTCGACGAAAAGGTGGAAGAGATGGTGTCTTATTCCTATAACGCTTTGACTCAAGATGAATATGTGCCTTATTACCTCTACAGGCAGAAAAATCAGCTAAAAGGCCTAGAGAATGTCGGCTATACCAAAAGAGGCAAACTTTGCCTTTTCAATGTAGACAGTATGGAAGAGGCTTGCAGCATAATAGCTTGTGGAGCAGGAGCAATCTCTAAGAGAGTTTTTAATTTAGAGGGCAGAATAGAGAGGCAGGCAAACCCTAAATTTATAAGTGACTATATTTCTAGAGTTGATGAGATGATAGAAAAGAAACGAAGCCTCTGGCAATAGTTAAATTTTTCATTTTCAAAAGCATATATATTACTATGCTTTATAAGAGTAAGCCTAAGAGAAGTAAAAAAGCGAAATTAATAATAATTTTGCTTTCTTTTATTTTAATAATAGTCGCGATACTCTTATATCTCAACTACATAGTAAACCCACTAATTATAGACCTCACCCAATCTAAGGTCAGGTCTATGACGCAAAGGTCCATAGGAATAGCCGTGTATGAAACGCTAAAAAATAGAGTGACTTATGATGACCTCATTGAAATAACGCGAAATGACGCTGGAGACATTGTGATGATCTCCTCAAAAGCCGTTGAGATAAATGTTTTAACAAGAGAACTTCTTGACTTGGCTCAAAAAAATTTAGACACTATGGGAGCGGAAGGCGTAGGGGTAAATTTAGGCTCGTTTACGGGACTTCCAGTGCTTGCAAACGTCGGCCCTGAAATAAATCTAAAACTCAGCCCTATAGGCACAATTTCAGCTTCTTTCAGGTCCGAATTTGTTGAAGCTGGCATAAACCAGACAAATCATAGGATATTTTTAGAAATAAAGTCAAATGTCAATGTCGTTTTGCCTACAGCCACGCAGACTGTTACAACAACCACAGAACTCATGATTGCGGAGAGTATCATAGTGGGGAAAATCCCAGACACATACCTTAACTCCAACCACTTAGATGAAATGCTCGACTTAATACCATAATAAAAAACAAAATTCTACACATAATAGAGGCATGCAGACCTTATGGCTACTTGTGCCTCTATTTTTGATTGTAATATTTTTAGTCCCAATAGGTTTTGAATTTAGACTCGTGTTTAATCCGCTAAAGAATGTAGGTTTTGTAAGTCTAAAAGTTTTGGGAATTAGAGTAAAATTGGCTGAGTTTAAGATTAAAGACACTAGTTTGATTGTTATTACAAAGAAGGGCGCAGAGCTTAAAGAATTAGAGGTCTCAGGGGAGAAAATTAGGCTTTTAGAGCAATTCTCAATTCAAATTAAAGATAAGATTAAGATAAAAAAGTTTGAATTTCACAGCAATATTGGCCTAAATGATGCGTTCAAATCGGCTATGATAAGCGGGCTTATTTGTAGCCTCGTAAACATGGCTATGGGCTATGTCAAAAATTTTAAACAGACGAGCGAGGTCAGGGTTGTGGGCCACACTAGCTACAATGAAAAGAAATTTCAGCTCGGCGCCCTTGGTAGACTTTCAATTTCGCTATTTGACGCTCTTTATTGCTTTGTTATGGCGAGTCTAATTACGAGGCGTAGCGACAAATATGATTTTAGGAGAGGATTATGAAATATTTTGATAATGAAAGTAGTATAGAAAATATTATCGATAACACCATGTCGAAGATAAAGACATTGATGGAAACTAATACCATAGTTGGCGAAAGTATTTCTACTCCTGACGGCACAACAATAATTCCGCTTTCTAAGGTGAGCGTGGGCTTTGTTGTGGGTGGGGGCGAATATGCCGACACAAGTTCTAGGCGCGTAGCCAAACACTATCCAATGGCAGGCGGGACAGGCGGAGGTATGAGTGTTCAGCCAGTGGGCTTTATAGTGCACAACACAAGTGGCGTGACTTATATAGACGTCGAAGATAAGACTACTTATCAAACTTTTTTAAATCTTTTTAATAAAATATTAGACGCATTTGACAAAAAGGAGGAGAAATGAAAAAATTTCTGCTCATTTTATTTGCGCTTTTGGCTTTCATGGCGCCAGTTTTGCAAAGTCACAACATCTATGCGGAAGAGCAGACCTCTGCAAAGGCTATAGCTGTGGTAGAACAAAACTCGAAACGGCTTTTATATTCAAAAAACTGTGACCTTGAACTTGCCATAGCGAGTACTACTAAAATAGTAACGGCTATAACCGTGCTCGAAAACTGCTCTAGCCTAGACGAGCCGTTTGAGATAGACGATAGAGCAGTTGGTGTCCCAGGCACATCAATTTATTTAAGAAAAGGTGAGACCCTGACAGTAAGAGAACTTTTATATGGCTTGATGCTAGTCTCGGGGAACGACGCTGCCACAGCCTTAGCTTATAGGGTAGGAGGTGACATTCCTCATTTTTGCGAGCTTATGGAAGAGACAGCTAAAAAAGCAGGAGCACAAAACTCTAGTTTTAAAAACCCTCATGGTCTTGACGAGGAAGGCCATTACACCACTGCTTTAGACCTTGCCTTAATCACTGTTTACGCGCTTAAAAACTCTACATTTAGCGAAATAGTTTCGACGACTAACATAGCCATCTCAGGCAACGATGAAGTCGAAAAGAGATATTTGAAAAACAAAAATAAGCTGCTCACTACCTATGAAGGTTGCACAGGTGTAAAAACTGGATTTACAGACGATGCCGGCAGGTGTTTTGTAGGCTCGTCTAGTAGAGGAAACATGAGTGTAGTGTGCGTCGTTTTTAACTGCGGACCTATGTTTGAAGAGTGTGCTAGAATTATGGACAAAGCCTATGCTGAATATAACATGGTAGAGGTAGTTCCTCCATACAATTATATACGAAATCTTCCTGTGATTGAGGGCTCAAGCGACAGCGTCAAAATCTATACTGTAAAAGGCCTGACCATGCCACTTACGACTGAAGAATATCTTTTGCTTAGCTATGAATATGACCTGCCAAATGCGGCGGAAGCACCTATTGAAAAAGAAGAAGTTCTTGGCAAGCTAAGGGTTTATATAAAAGATAATCTTATATACGAAGAGAATATACTAGCTATGGAAGATGTCTCTTCTCTCGACATAATTGACAATTTGAAAGAGATTATAAAATATTGGTAGAACTCTTGTAAGTCAGGCTGTTTTGAGCTATAATCATGAATATGAGAATAAACAAATATCTCGATCTATGCGGAGTAGCCTCAAGAAGAAAAGCTGACGAACTCATCGTTTCTGGGCGAGTTCTTCTAAACGGCAAAAAAGCCACTTTAGGTCAAGAAGTAGATGAAAGAAAAGACATAGTGACTGTAGACGGGAAAGAGGTAAAACTCGCTAGCAACTACATATATATAAAGATGAACAAACCAAAGGGCTACATTTGTAGTGAGCATGATGAAAGGGGGAGAAAGACAGTCTTCGAACTTTTAAAAGGGAAGATAGACACGAGGGTCTTCTCTATAGGCAGGTTAGACTATGACACTGAAGGGCTCTTGCTCTTTACAAACGACGGAGACATGGCGCAAAAGCTTATGCACCCTTCTCACGAAGTCGAAAAGACATATCATGTCACTATAGAGGGCACAATAAGCCAAAGTGAACTTGCCGTGCTTAGAGCTGGAGTTGTGGTCAAAGGAAGCAGAATGCCTCAGTGCAAGGCTGATTTTGTTGAGTCGACAAAGAAGCCAAACGGAAAGACTGTGACAAAGGTTAGCATTAAAATAAAGCAAGGCCAAAACAGACAAGTTAGGAGAATGTTTGAGGCTATTGGAAAGGAAATAATTTTGTTAAAAAGAGTGGCGATCGGCGACATAACTCTGGGTTCTTTAAAAAGAGGAGAGACGAAACCTCTCAGCGAAAAAGAACTTTCCATATTGAATGAAATCTATTATATATAGAGGTGACGATGTATAAGTTTTATCAAATTATCACTTGGCCTTTTTTGCATATAATTTATCCAGCTAAGTTTATAGGTAAAAAGAACTTGCCAAAAGGCAAAGCTGTTTTGGTATGTAATCACTTTTCAAATCATGACCCAGTCATCTTAGCTACACATATTTGGAAAAAACAGCACTTTGTAGCAAAGAAAGAGCTCTTTAAAAAATTTATCCCAAGAGCCTTTCTAAAGAGTATAGGCACAATTTCTATAGACAGGCAAGGTACAGATTTGAAGGCTATAAGGGCGTGTTTAAAGCATCTAAATAAGGGGAGATACGTCACAATATTCCCAGAGGGAACAAGAAATAAGGTTGATGAAAATCTTCAGGAGATAAAAAGTGGGGCAGTGCTCATTGCGCTTAAGGCCAAAGCCCCCATAGTGCCGATGTGGATAGAGAAGAGGCCAAAGCCGTTTAGAAAGACAGTGGTCCGTATAGGTGAGCCCATAAGTCTTGAAAAGTATGAGTGTGTAAAGCTTAGTCAAGAGCTCATTGAGGAAGTTGGCGCAAAGATGGTTGATAGCATGCTTAAACTTAAAAATGACACAAAATAAGGTGTATTATGCTTGCGTAATACACAATATATGCCGAGCAACATACAAGTCAGCTCGGCTTTTTTATTATTAAAATTTTACACAAAAATTGTCACAAAGTGCTGTATTTTATTGACTTGCTCCCAGCTTTGTGATAGCATTTTTGCAGGAGTAAATTATGAGAGAACAAATTTTGGAGCTAGAGAGAAAAGCTCTTGAGGAATTGAAGGATTTGACAAATAAGGCGGACACAGACGCTTTTAAAATAAAATATCTCTCAAAGCAGGGCCTCATCACAAACCTTTCAAGAGGCATGAGAGATGTGCCAAGTGAGGAGAGGCCTGTTGTGGGAGAGCTCATCAACAAGGTGAAGAGAGAGATAGAGAGCAGACTAGCCTTACTTGAGACAAAATATGAAGAAGAAGCTTTGAATGAAAAACTTAGGAGCGAAAAAGTCGACATCACAGAGCCTAGCAAAGGCACAGCTCAAGGCGAAATTCACCCGCTTCATAAGATATTTACAAAGCTTATGGACGCTTGCGTTGAGATGGGCTTTACAGTTGTGACTGGGCCAGAGGTTGAGCTTGATTACTATAACTTTGAGGCTTTGAATGTGCCAAAAGACCACCCAGCGAGGGATATGCAAGACACCTTTTTCCTTGGCGGAGATCTTTTGATGAGAACTCAAACTTCAAGCGTCCAAATAAGGGCGATGGAAAACATGAAGCCACCTCTAAAGATCGTGAGCCCTGGAAGAACCTATAGGGTAGATAGCGACGCCACTCACTCTCCAGTCTTCCATCAATTTGAGGGGCTAGTGATAGATGAAAACATCAGCATGGTGGACTTAAAGTCTATGCTCACTCAGCTTCTCAAGATGCTGTTTGGAGACGATACTAAAATTAGGTTTAGGCCATCATACTTTCCTTTTACAGAGCCAAGTGTAGAGGTTGATGCTACTTGCCCAATGTGTAAGGGCGCTGGTTGTACAAGGTGTAAGGGAACGGGGCTTATTGAGCTTCTAGGAGCCGGGATGGTAAATCCTAAAGTACTTGAAAACTGCGGAATAGATTCAAACAAATATTCAGGCTTTGCTTTTGGGCCTGGAGTTGATAGGCTTGCGATGGTAGCCTATAAAGTGCCTTCCATAAAAAATATGTTTGAAAATGACATGAAATTTTTATCTCAACAAAACGGAGAAATAAGATGAAAGTAACATACAATTGGCTCAAAGAATTTGTAGATATAAAAGTGTCTCCTGAAGAGCTAGCGGACAAGCTTACAAACGTCGGCATGGAAGTCGAGGAGATCGTTTATCAAAACAAACACCTTCATGACGTTCATGTGGGCAAAATTTTGGAAATCAAACATCACCCAAACGCAGACAAGCTCGATGTGTGTCAAGTTGATGTAGGTTTTAGAAAAGTTCAAATTATTACTTCTGCAAAGAATATTAAAGAGGGAGATCTCGTTCCTGTTGCTCTTGATGGGGCGGATCTCGTAAACGGAGTTAAGATAAAACAGTCGACTTTGAGAGGAGAGCTCTCTCAAGGAATGTTCTGCTCAGGTGAAGAGATAGGGATTACAGAAGACTACTATACTGGAGCAGGAGTCAACGGCATTCTCATTTTGAGAGAAGATTATGCGCTTGGAGAGAAGATCGAGGATGCGCTTGGGCTTGATGATGTCGTGTTTGACATAAACATTACACCAAACAGACCTGATTGCATGAGCGTCATAGGCATTGCGCGAGAAGTCAGCGCCATTTTAAAGACTTCAATAAAAGACATCGACAACTACTATGAGGTTGACAAAGCTGATGACATAAACAAATATCTTTCACTTGAGGTTGAGGATAAAGATTTGTGCCCTAGATATATGGCAACAGTTGTGAAAGACATTGTTATAAGAGAAAGCCCGCTATGGCTCAAAAAGAGACTTAATGCCGTGGGCATAAAGACAATAAACAATATGGTCGACATCACAAACTATGTGCTAATAGAGCAAGGCCAACCTATGCACGCTTTTGACTATTCGTTTATAGGCGGGAAGAAAATTGTAGTGAAGAGAGGAAACGGCGAAAGGCTAAAGGTGTTAAATGGCAATGAGTACACGCTAAAGACTAATTTCCTTACCATCAGCAACGCTGAAAAACCTATGGTCATAGCTGGAGTAATAGGTGGGGTAAACTCGTCAGTTACAAAAGATACAAAAATATCAGTGCTTGAGGCAGCTAGTTTTGCCAGGGCAAGCGTGAGGACGACAAGCAGAGCTATAGGCGTCAGGACGGACAGCTCAGCTAGGTTTGAAAAGGGCGTGGACCTTGGCTCTGTTAAGAACGGAATGGAGACAGCTTTAGCGCTTGTTTACAAGCTCAAGGCTGGCACTATAGTCTCTGGAGTTTTGGACGTTAAGGAATATGAGCCTAAAGAGGAAAGAAAGGAGTTTTCACTTTCTAAAATAGAGAAGATCTTGGGCATCAAAGTGAAAGAAAGTGATGCGGTTGAGATTTTAAATAATTTGGGAATAAAGACTTCTATTTCAGGCGATACGCTTTCTTGCGTAATACCTACTTTTAGGACTGATATTGAAAGAGACGCGGATATAGCAGAAGAGATCATTAGAATGTACGGCTATGACGTTTATGACAAGATTGATATTCCAGTGTTGTCAGGCTCGTCATTTACAAAAGGGGCTTATGATCCACTGCTTAAAAAGCAAGATGAGCTCAAAAACGTGCTTTGTGACAACGGCTATTTCGAGACTCTCAATTACTCTTTCTGCTCAGCAGATGCGAGCGAAAAACTCTTGTTTAGACCAGAGCATAGACAATATACAATGATTAGGCTTCAAAATCCTATCAGCGAAGACATGTGTTGTCTCAGGACCTCAATGGCCTACGGCATGCTCAGCACTATAGACTACAATATTAAGCACGGAAACAAAGACCTAAAGTTTTTTGAGGTGGGGAGAATATATATCCCAAAAGCTCTTCTGCTTACAGAGCAGCCGCATGAAATAAACATGCTCTCAATAGGGTCTTTCTGTCAAGGCGAAGACTTCTTCACACTCAAGGGTGTGGTAGAGAAATTGCTTGGAAAATTTGATGTAAAATATAGGCTTGAATATTCTTCTCTTCCGTTTATGCACCCTGGGATTTCGGCCGATGTGATTGATGAAGAATGTGGCGTCATTTTAGCTAGTTTTGGAGAGGTTCACCCTAAGGCTCTTTCAAATTTTGACATAGACGGAAAAGTGCTTTACGCTGAGCTAAATATAGATGAGCTTATGAAGCACGCTGAGAGAAAAATAGAGTTCAAACCTATTTCTAAATATCCTTATATCGAGAGAGACTTAGCTCTTGTTGTAGATGAGAGTGTGACGGCTGAAAGGCTCTTGGGCTGCATCAAAAAGTCAGCCGGAGAGTATTATGTTTCTTCGAGAGTATTTGATATTTATAGAAACCCTGCGCTAGGAGAAAATAAAAAGAGCGTGGCAGTAAGATTTACTCTTTCCTCGCAAGAGAAGACGCTTACAGATGAAGAGATAAATGCAGTCATGAACAAAATGATAAAAGACTGCGAATACAAACTTGGAGCAAAACTTAGATGATATATTTAGACAATGCTGCGACGACCAAAGTTTGCGAAAGCGCAATTAGCGAAATGGTAAAGTATAGCAGAGATAGCTATTTTAATCCTTCAGCAATTTACGAGCAGGGGATAGAAAATTTAAAGGCTATCGACTCAGGCAAGAAGCTCATAGCAGACAAACTTGGTGTTGAGTTTAGAGATAATATCATTTTCACTAGCAGTGCGACAGAGGCCAACAACCTAGCGATTTTGGGCAGTGTCAAAAAAAGCTTTAAGCGACTTATTTTTTCGCAGGGAGAACACCCTGCGGTTTACTTTGTCGCAAAACATCTACTTGAACAGGGCTTTGATGTGGTTTTTGTAAAACTGCAGGGAAATGGAGAGATAGACTACGACGACCTAGAAAAAAATATGACTCCGGACACGAGCTTTATCTCTATCATTCATGTAAACAACGAGACGGGAGCTATAAACGATTTAAAGAGAATATCTGCGCTTCGAGACAAGCTATGCCCGAGAGCTCTTTTGCACTGTGATGGCGTTCAGGCATTTGGGAAAATTGGGGCAAACATTGATGCGCTTAAACTAGACTTTTATACCTTTAGTGCGCACAAACTCCATGGCCCGAAAGGAGTGGCTGGGCTCTACGTTAGGAATAAAAACAAACTTTCTCCAATCGTTTATGGTGGTGGCCAGGAGTATGGTATTAGGTCTGGCACGGAGAATGTGGCAGGAATTATGGGTTTTAAAGCCGCAATAGAGGAGCTGAGGCCTGAAGAGCAAGAACTTGTTAGAGGACTGAGAAATGAGTTCTTAGAGGGCTTAAAAGGGCTAAATTTTAAGATTAACGCTGAGGGCTCGCCATATATTTTATCTCTATCGTTTAAAGGCTTAAGAGGCGAAACTATAGTGCATGCGCTTGAAGAAAAAGGCGTGCTTATAAGCACAGGCAGTGCTTGCTCTTCAAGCAAGAAAGGAAATAGGATATTAGAGGCGATGGGACGCTCAGCTAGTGAGATTTTGGGCAGCATAAGAATTAGCTTTTCAAAATTTAACACTACTAAAGAGGTGAGAGAGGCGAGTCAAATGCTCAAAGAAGTAATCGAAAGACTGGAGAAAATATGAACAAGGTTATACTATTAAGATTTGGTGAGCTTTATTTAAAAGGCCACAATAGAAGCATGTTTGAAAAGGCATTAATTAGCAACATAAAAAGCGCTTTGAAGGGCTTTTCTTTTAGATTTGAAAAGACCACAGGGCGCTATGTTTTGCACGACTATGATATAGAAAAAGAAAGCCAAATATTAAAGGTCTTGCAAAGAGTCTTTGGTCTCGTTTCGCTCAGCGTGGCCGATGAAATAGACACAGACAGAACTCTCATTGAAGCAAGACTTAGAGAGCTCGCTAAAACTCTTGAAAAAGATTTTAGAATAACAGTCAAAAGGGCGGACAAGACTTTTCCAATAAATAGTGATGATTATTCGGCCATATTAGGA
This sequence comes from uncultured Clostridia bacterium, assembly GCA_944361835.1. Classification (GTDB taxonomy): domain Bacteria; phylum Bacillota; class Clostridia; order Christensenellales; family UBA1242; genus Caccopulliclostridium. Next base: position 616 of record CALVTI010000005.1, on the reverse strand, counting down.
GAGGTGATTTTAAACGCTAACCCAAAACTTAAAGTAAACCTCAAATCGCAACTAAACAACATAAATGTCGAAATAAGAGAAAACAAAAAGACTTATATTTACCAAGGGAAAATAATGTGCAACGGAGGCATGCCTGTGGGCACAGCCGGCAAGGGGCTCGTAATGCTCTCAGGAGGTATAGACAGCCCTGTGGCGGCTTATATGATAGCCAAACGAGGATTAAAGCTCGAGGCTATACATTTCCATAGCTTCCCGTACACTTCAAAGCAAGCTAAGGAGAAGGTAATAAAGCTAGCCGAGCTCCTCGTGCCTTACACTACCTCAATTAGGCTTCACATAATCCCTTTTACGAAAATACAAGAGGCCATTCATGTAAACTGCCACGAAGAGTATATGATCACTATAATGAGAAGAATTATGCTTAGGATAGCCGAACGAGTGGCAAATAATGTTGGCGCTGGCGCTGTTATAACGGGCGAAAGCCTTGGGCAGGTGGCTAGTCAAACCATGGAGAGTATAACGGTTACAAACAGCGTCATGGAAAAGCTTCCAGTCTTTAGACCGCTCATCGCAATGGACAAACAGGAGATCATGGACATTGCCCAAAAGATAGGCA
>CALVTI010000004.1 GCA_944361835.1 uncultured Clostridia bacterium | reverse complement strand
TGCGCTCTATAGATTTTTAAATTGCGCCTTGGGTCGCCTCCACCCATCTTTTTGTGGCTTATATATATGTTTTCATGCTCTATCTTTCCTGACGGCACTATCGCCTCATGAATAAAGCCCTGCCACTTATAGCCTTTAGCGCGTTTAAATATCCTCTCCCTCTCATAGAGAAAGGTTGGCGTCCCGCTCTCGTCAAAGGTCACAGCGTAGTTCAGCATGACCATGTCTTGGCTCCCAAGGCGAGCTTTGAGCTCTAAAAGCTTTTTGAGCTGGCTCTCCGCAATTACGTCATCAGCGTCCAGCCACATAATATAGTCGCAAGTGGCCTTGGAAAAAGAAAAATTTCGGGCCTTGGAAAAATCGTCTATCCACTCAAAGTCATAGACCTCAGCTCCCAGACTTTTCGCCATGGCTCTCGTGTTGTCGCTAGAGCCTGTGTCTACGACGACTATTTGGTCAAAGAGCTCTCCAGCTGACTCCAAACACCTCTTTAGAGTGCGCTCCTCGTTTTTGACTATCATACAAAGCGATAATGTTTTCATACTCCCATATTATGTTTTTTAAAGAAAAATTGTCCTTGAACATTTGAAAGAATTGTGCTAATATACTACTTAGAGACGCTTATGAAACGGAACAATAAGTTATTTACAGAAGACAGAATTTTTAAGATAGCTCAGTTTGTTATCGCAAACGACAGCCAATACGGCTCGGTATACAAAAGTTTTCTTGAAGACATGCCTACGACAATAAGGCTAATGGTGGCACACAAATACGCCTTTGAAGGCATGCACAGAAATATCTACTGGCGAGTCAAATTTTTTGCCGAAGACGAAGAGAGCGCTGAGTGTGTTGTTCTTACAAAAATAAAAGACGGCAAAAAAGAAGTCATGGAGATCCAGTATGGTGACCTGTCTTATGACAGCTACAAAGAATTTCCCGTCGGTTATGGCCTCATGCTCTATAGACAGGTCTTTACTGAAGACACAAACAGCCCAGACGAAGAGTTTAGCTATTTTGACTATATGTCATACAAAACTGAGCAGAAAAAGGGCGAGCTCGTGCTTGAGCGTAGCGGATTTTCTATGCTCAAAAACTCAAGCGACTATAAAATTATAAAACCAAAGATACGCTACGAAAAACTGCTCTCTGTTCTCAGGCCACAGAGCTATTATGACAAAATAAAACTAGAGCCAGACGAAATAAGGCCACACTTCGAGCAAGACCCAAACCTCTTTGGAGACACTCTGCTCATGAAACCGTATGAGCCTTACGAGCTCAGGTATTATGAGGCTTTTAAAGAACAATTCGACGAAGCCCGCCGAAACGACATGCTCGACGGCTTTGCAAAGTAAAAAATAAAAGTTCGCACTTTGCGAACTTTATTTTTTTAAACTCTTTCCACACTTGGTGCAAAACTCAGCTTCAGCTTCGTTTACTTGACCGCATTCGCAAGTGACGAGCCCCGCAACTTTAGTCCCGCACTTTTTGCAGAACGCTGCGTCATCAGGAAGCTTTGAGCCACACTTAGGGCATTTGGTCACGTTTACAGTGCCTTCTAAAGCCCTGTTTCCATCTCTCACACTGCCTTTCGTGTTTATCATAGACATCGAGGTAAAGAACATAATGAAGCCAAAACACAAAAATGCAAGCCCAAGTAAAACCAAAATTCCGCCAAGCACGCACTTCCAAACTATATTAAATGTCCCCTCGCTATTTGCCCCGTTAATGATGAGGAAAATGCTTCCCACTATTGCGCCTATTGAAATAAGCAGCACGACAATGCTAGTTATGACAAGGTGCTTTTTGCTGACCTGCGCCTCTTGGTATACAGGTTTTTTCTCTTTATTTTCCATTTTTTCTCCTTTTTTAATATATTTTTTTAATATTTAAAATTAAATTTAATTTAATTAAATATTTTTATTTAATTTTAATTTAAAAAAATCAAGTCATACCAAAATATACTGAAAGAAATATAATCCCGCCAATTATCGCTAAAATCATGAGCACAAAGAACGTAATCTTGACGCCCGAGCGAGGCAGGTTTGTGCCAAGCTTGCCCGTTTGTCCGTTCATGACCGTGCGGTAGCTTTTTTTCTTGTAGGTGTAGTCAAAAAAGTACACAGGCAAAAGTCGATAACAATATTTCTTTTCTATGTAGTTTGTGTTTAGATTGAGCGAGACTATTCCCGAACAGCCATGCTTTGAAAGAATTCTGTTTTTAATGACTCCTGTGGCGTAAGCCTCCATTTGCTCGTTGCATTCCCTTAGCCCCGTGTCGTAATGCTCGACGACAAAACCTCTAAGATAGTCCTCATTAAAAGCTACGCTCCCGCTGTAGTCAAACGGCTTAATCTGGCTATACTCGCTTTGCGTGATATGCGAACTGGACTCGATGGTTATGTTATCAAAACTCAAATCTATCGTGCCAGAAACGAACTTATGACGAGTCTCCGTCCTGTAGACACCATCTCTATCCCTAACTCTAACAGTATATGAGAGCGTTCCTCTATACGACGAACGCGTCTTTGCGTCAAATGAAAATGCTGTGCAGTATGTTCCAGCGAGCTGAGCCTTTGGCAAACTCTTTTTAAACTTGTTTGGCAAAAACCATCTGCGCTTTACATTTGCTCTAAAATGTTCTCTTGCTGCGTTTTTATCAAACATAAACGGCACAACCGCGTCTGGCTTAAGCCCAGGAAGCTCTTTAGAGGGCGAGACATTCGGGCTCGAGCAGTAAGGACAAGACTTTGAGTATTCGAGCTTGTTCAAGACTATAGCTGCTCCGCAGTTGGAGCACTTCATGACCTTGTTTTGAGCTTCCCACTCATCGACTGCCCTAACGCTGTCAGCGCTGTCACTGTAGTCGTGTTTTTTAATGTCCTTGCTGGCCTCTATTGGGTAGACATTGTCACACTCAAGACACCTGAGCGCTCTGTCACTAGGCGAATATACCAAAATTCCGCCACAGGTAGAACACTTTTTGTTGCCGTTTTTTAAAACCTTGGCCTTTTCCATTAGCTGAGCTTTTCTCCACATTCAGGGCAGAATTTCTTCTTGCCTTCAAACTCTTTCCCGCACTTAGGGCACTTTGTCTTAGCTCTTAGCGACTCACCGCAGTTTGGACAGAACTTGGCGTTTTTGCCCACGGCCTGACCGCAGTTTGGACATGTAAGCTGTTGGCTCTCGCCACACTCTGGGCAGAACTTGGCCCTAGGCGAAATTCTTGCGCCACACTTTGCGCACGCGACTTTTCCATCATCTTTATGCTCATCTTTTGCGCTCTTGAGAGACTGAGCAAACATCTCGCCGAGCCCCGCACCTGCACCAAGACCTACGCCAAGGCCCGCGAGATTTCCTCCGCTTGGGTTTTGAGCTGCGTCACGCATAGCTTGGGCAGCCTGGAACTGCGTGTAAGTCCCCATCTTGTCGCCAATGACACCCATCTTGGTCCTCTCGTCGAGCATCTTCTCGACTTCTTCTGGAAGCGAGAGATTTTCGATGACTACGCTACAGAGCTCTAAACCATACTTTTTAAACTCAGGGTCTGCTTGAGCGACAATGTTGCTCGAAAACTCCCTGTAGTTTGCAGCAAGGTCTAGCGCTGAGATTTTGCTCTCGGCGATAGCGTCGGTTATACCTTGAATGAGAAGAGGCTTGAGCTGGCCTGCCACGTCTTCTGTCGTGTAGACCTCGTTTGTGCCAAACATCTCTCTCATAAAGGTTTTTGCGTCGTCCACTCTAAAAGCAAACACGCCAAAGCCTCTCAGTCTTACGTTTCCAAAGTCAGCATCACGCATCATGATAGGGTTTTGAGTGCCCCATTTTTGACCTGTGAACTGCTTTGTGTTTACAAAATAGACCTCGGCCTTGATTCGAGAGTTCATTCCTGTAGGCAAAGATAGTATTTTGGTGAGGAACGGAATGTTTTCAGTCGAGAGCTTGTAGGTGCCTGGGCCAAAGACGTCGCAGATTTCGCCCTTATGTACAAACAAAGCGACCTGAGACTCTCTCACAATCAGCGTCGAGCTGTTCATAATCTCTTCTCTATCAGTGAGAGGGTAGCGGTAGACAATGGTGTTTTT
>CALVTI010000003.1 GCA_944361835.1 uncultured Clostridia bacterium | reverse complement strand
CCGACGACAATATTGAGCCCATCATCAAATGAGGTCTCGCTAAAGCTATAGTTTCTAAAGTTTGTCAGCGCTATGCTCTTTACTTTCATATGTTTCCCTTAAAGAGGTTTTGTCCTTGGCAAATTTTTTTGCCTAGGATATTTTTTATCTGTTTCTTTAATTTTTTCAAAGACTAGTATTGCTCTACTGTTTCCTTCGAGCTCAAACACATCTTTCTTCACAAGTTTTGCCCCTAAGACGCTCATTGCGTTTTGAGCCCCCTCGAGCTCTTCATCTACCGCCAGGCCCTTTAGCGCAACAAGCTTTCCACCAACTTTAAGAACAGGAATGGAATATTCTAGAAGCGTCGAGAGATTTGCCACGGCTCTTGCAACACAAAAATCAAACTTTTCCTTAATTTCTTCTGCGCGCATATGTTCAGCCTTGATGCCTTTGAGACTTAGAGTTTCTATCATATGGTTTAAAAACGTCACCCTTTTATTTAGGCTATCTACCATGGTCACATCTAAGTCTGGGCTCATTATTTTCATCACAAGGCTAGGAAAGCCCGCCCCAGCCCCAATATCTACAATGCTCGCGCCACTAGGCAAGTATCTTATCCCCACCGCGCTGTCTAAAAAGTGTTTGACAAACACCTCATCTTGCTCAGTTATGGCTGTGAGGTTGAATTTTTTATTCCACTCAACGAGCTCCTCATAGTACTTTAGAAGCATGGCTTCTTGGCTATCTGTGAGCCTTAGGTCATATTTTTCAAAAAGCTCTTTTAAATTTTGCATTTTTCTCCCATCTTAACATAGATAATCAAAACATTTATATCCGCTGGCGAAACGCCTGAAATTCTAGAAGCCTGCGCTATCGTCCTTGGTCTCACGGCGCTCAGCTTTTGCCTTGCTTCAAGCCTGAGCCCTTTTAGAGAATTATAATCTATATCCTCTGGCAAAACAAGCTTTTCTTCGCCCAGCATCTTCTCTATATCCTCATCTTGTTGTTTTAGATAGCCCTCATATTTGGTCATTATCCCAACTTCTCTATAGACAGCCTTTTTAAAGCCATCAAACACTCCAAACTCCGCTTGGAGCTTGTCAGCGTCAATGTTGTTACGCTTAAGCGCCTCTTTGACAGTGACACCTTCAAGAGGTGGATTTTCACCATTTAAGATATAAAATTTTTTAAGCTTTTCACTGAGTTTCAATTTGGTGTTAAGCCTCAATTTACACTTTTCTATCTCTCTAAGTTTTCTCTTAAACGCTCTCCAGCGTTTGTCGTCAACTAGCCCTACTACTCGCCCAAGTTTTGTCAGCCTAAGGTCAGCGTTATCCTGCCTGAGCTTTAGCCTGTATTCTGCCCTAGAGGTCATCATTCGATAAGGCTCGTTTGTGCCTTTTGTCACCAAGTCGTCTATGAGTACGCCAATATAGGCCTCATTGCGTTTGAGCACAAGCCCCTCTCTTCCTCTCAGCTTTAAACTAGCATTTATGCCCGCCATAATTCCTTGAGCCGCCGCCTCTTCGTAGCCACTTGTTCCATTTATTTGCCCAGCAAAGAAAAGCCCCTCCACAGTCTTACACTCTAAAGTAGGTTTGAGCATCAGGCTGTCTATACAGTCATATTCAATAGCATAGGCATTTCGCATAATCTCAGCATTTTCAAGGCCCTTTATGCTTCTATACATATCGTTTTGCACATCGTACGGAAGCGAGGTCGAGACTCCTTGAACATAATACTCTCTAGTCTCTAGCCCCTCAGGCTCTAAAAACACCTGATGTCGCTCTTTATCCTTAAATCTTACAATTTTGTCCTCTATAGACGGACAATACCTCGGCCCGATTCCTTTAATAACTCCGCTATACATAGGTGCGCGAGAAAGGTTTTTTAAGATTATGTCGTGCGTAGCCTTGTTTGTGTATGTAAGATAACACACGCTTTTGTTTTTAGGCGGATTTTTTGTCATAAAACTAAAAGACTGTATATCTTCGTCGCCATACTGAACATCAAGCTCGTCAAAATTTATACTCTTCCCGTTTATTCTCGCAGGAGTTCCCGTTTTAAACCTAAAGATTTTGAGCCCTAATTTTTGAAGCGATTTTGTAAGCTCGTTTGCAGGAGCATAACCGTTTGGCCCAATGTTTTTTGAATATTCACCGATAATAATTTTACTCTTTAAATAAACGCCTGTCGCGACAACAACCACCTTAGAGTAAAGCTTTTCACCCAGGGCAAGTTTGACCCCTATGACTCTATTTTTCCTTGTCAAAATATCAGTGACTTCGCCCTGTTTTAAAAAGAGATTTTCTTGACTTTCAAGGACATATTTCATGCGCTGGTGGTATGCGTTTTTGTCCGCCTGAGCTCTAAGGCTCTGCACGGCAGGCCCCTTGCCAAGGTTTAGCATTCTAAGCTGAATAAGTGTGGCATCTGCCACCTTTCCCATCTCTCCGCCTAGAGCGTCTATCTCGCAAACGAGATGGCCTTTGGCCGTTCCGCCAATGGCTGGATTGCAGGCTAAAAAGGCGATGCTGTCGAGGTTCATGGTGAGAAGCAAAGTCTTCATTCCTGTGCGTGCCAAAGCCAGCCCCGCCTCACAACCAGCGTGCCCTGCCCCTATTACAATCGCATCAAACTCGTTTTCCATTTTTCTGTTATTTCCCCAAACAAAACTTTGAAAAGATTTTATCAATTATCGCTTCGTTTTCCGTCTCACCAGTAATTTTCCCAAACGCCGTCCAAGCTCTTTTGACTAGAAAAGCCACAATATCAGCGCTCTCGCTCTCTGCCGCACTATCCGCTTCTTTTAGTGCGTCTAAAGCCTCTTTTAGCGCTTCCTCGTGCCTCATATTTGTTATGACTAGTCCAGAAGTGTCTACCTTTAAATCGACGCTGTCAAGTATTTTCTTCTTCAGTTCCTCGACCCCTTCGCCACTCTTTGCGCTGACTTTTATGCCCTCTATTTCTACTTTTGACTTAAGGTCGCATTTGTTTAAGACCAATATTCTCCTCTTGCCTTCAGTAAGCTTCATCAGCTCTTGGTCGCGCTCATCAAGCTCTCTCGAACTGTCTATTAGCAAAAGCACAACGTCAGCGCTCTCTATAGCCTTTTTAGAGCGCTCTATCCCAATTTTCTCGACCTCATCATCGCTCTCTCGAACGCCAGCTGTGTCTACAAAATTTATGTTGTAGCCACTATAGCTTATCGTCTCACTGATAGTATCCCTCGTCGTGCCCTCAACGCTCGTCACAATGGCTCTATCCTCGCCCAAAAGAGCGTTTAGAAGGCTACTCTTGCCCACGTTTGGCTTGCCGACTATCGCTACAGAAACTCCGCTCTTGATGAGCTTGCCCGTCCCTACAGTCGCTAGAAGCGCCTCTGTCTTTGCTATCATATCCTCAAGTTTTTTTCGAGCGCTTTCAATGGCCATAGCTTCGTCGTCATGCTCAGGATAGTCAAGCGCAACCTCAAGCTCAGCTAGCATATCAGTGAGCGCTGTCTGGCTATCCTTCGCAAACTTCGAAAGCTCACCACTCATCAAGTTATAGCCCGCTTTGAGCTCAGCCTCGCTCGAGGCATTTATGACGTCTATCATGCCCTCTGCTGAGCTTAGGCTCAACTTGCCGTTTAAGAAAGCTCTCTTTGAAAACTCTCCATTTTCTGCCAACCTTGCCCCGCTCTCAAGAAGCGCCTCTAAGACCTTTCTGGCCACGATGACTCCGCCATGCACTTGAAACTCGACCATATCCTCGCCCGTGAACGAACGCGGGGCTTTAAAGTATACTGCAAGGCACTGCTCTTTAAGGTCCTCAAAGACAAATTGCCCGAGGTTCAACTTTCTGTCCTCTAGCTTGCCATGAAAAAGCCTTGAGGCTATACTTAAAGCCTCATCTCCGCTCATTCTAACGATGGCTATAGCCCCGACCCCCATAGGAGTCGAAATGCTAGCAATAGTCTTTCCCACGCTCCTAGTATATCACAAACTTTCCAAAAGGAAACGCTTTTTCACAAAAAAAGGCGCCCCTAGCGCCGAATTTATTTTAAGAGTTTTAAAAGAGCCTCCATCTGTTCTTTTGAAAGATTTTTGATAAGCCCTCGAAGCTCATTCTCTGTTTTAAAGTTTTCGTAGTTTGAAGAGAAAAATTCTTCCACTGAAACTCCCAAGCATTCTAAAATATCTAGCAATACTTTGACGGGTAAATTAAACTCTTTAATCTCAAGTTTGTTGATATAACTCTCATTCTTGCCGAGCATCAAACTTAAATCACGAGCGCTTAAACCCGCCTTATTCCTAAAATAGCTTATTCTTCTTACAACCTCATCTATGGTCATGTAATTATTTTAGAGCATTGCAAGATTTTTATAAGGAATAGTAAAGAGTAAAATTAGTTTATTTATATCGTTTTATGGAATTACAAAGAATTATTTGACTTATCATTCCAAAAAAGCTACAATATTTTGTAAAAAATAGAATTTGGGAGAAGCAAATGGAGTTTTATGACATCGTAAAAAAACAGCATGTTTATGCACTAAGAATTCTTGCAAAACATCTTGGTTGTAAAAACAGCACAGAACTGAAAAAAGAAGAGCTTATCAATTTCATAGTCACAAACAATAGCCCTAAAGCATACAAATATGACCGCGATAGGAGAATAAAGTACAAGCTAATTGAACCAACTATATTTCAAAACCTAATTGAAATAGACCTAAATCTTCAAAAATTAAGGGCAAACCTGAGCGTTGAAAACCCGCCAATTGATGCTCTAAACAGCATAAGTCATATTAGAGAGTCTATTAACAGCTCCCTCGACGACATCATCAACAGCATAAAGCTGACAGAGAAATGAAAACGGCGCCAACGGCGCCGAAAAATACTCATTTAAGTATCGTAGTCTTTTATAATTTGTTGACATTTGGGCTTAGGTTGGGTATAATTTAGACAAGGAGAAGGAGTATGAAACAAACTCTAAAATTTGTAGGAAGAGGTTCTGCGTTTAATAAGACCGAACCAAACAACTGTGCTTTTTATAAAAAAGACGGGATTTTATTTATAATAGACTGTGGCGAAGGAGCTCTTGAAGGCCTAGTTAAGGCTAAGGCGTTTGATAAAGTAAAGCATGTCTATCAAATAATTACGCATATGCACAACGATCATGTGGCAGAGCTTG
>CALVTI010000002.1 GCA_944361835.1 uncultured Clostridia bacterium | reverse complement strand
AGGACACTTCTTGGTCAGGCGCTACAATCATTCCGCAAAAGGCATCTAGCGCGTGACGAACGTTGTGTTTTCTATCCTCATTGGAAGAGGCTATTGAGGTCGAAAACTTGCTCCTGAGCGCAGTGTTGGCTTCGAGCTCTTCCACGGTCACAGCAGGCTGGGTTTCGGTGACAGGCACTTCGCAAGAGACATTGATAGAATATTTAAACGCGTCATTTATCATAGCCTTGAGAGTCTCAAGTTCTACCTTTTCTCCCACGACTTCGCCAGTGAAGACAAACATCTTGCTAGCTTTAGGGTCAAATTTGACCTCGGCGTCCACTGGCTCGTTGTCTATCTCGCTAGCCACGCTCTCAAGTTTTTCGTCTATGCCGCCAAGCACATAGGTGTAGGGTATGGAGTAGTCTTTTCCCTCTAGACGCGTCTGTTTGATTCTTGCTCGCCTCTCAAAGATATTTCCCTCTCTTGATTTTTCAAAAGACTCCCTGACTATCTCCTGCACCTCATTGTTGGGTTCAAAGTCAGCGCCTGTCCACCTCCAGACCTTGTCCTTATATTTTAGCTCTAAGCTCACCTTGTCTCTTTTAGATAAAAGGTCGGCCGTAACTATATTGCTAGCTTCGTCCACGGTTAAGCCCGAGACGTTGACACCGTTTATTGTACTGCCGTCATAAAAGGTATTGTTTGAAAAAAGCCCGTTTCCGTATATGCTCTGCACAATGACAAAGACGCCAAGCGTGAGCGCTATGACAGAAAGGGCAATAAAAAATTTGTTTCTCTTTTTCATATCCTTAGTTTTTGCAAGAAAGCCTAAGTTATGCACCAAAGCTACGGTAGACATTCTTAAGCCTGATGAGATGGCTCTCCTCTTCGTGAAGAATGCCCTCAAGCGCGCGTTTTATTGTCATCTCATCAATCTTAATTATGGCAGATTTGTAGTCGATTATGAGTTTTTCCTTGAGCTCTATGGCCAGCATGAACATTTGTTTTACAGACTTTATGTAGTCCACGCTCCGCCCGCTCAGCCACTTGCCTTGGGTCGAAGCAAAAATCGGGTCTCCGCCCAGCATAATTATGAGCTCAGCCAGCTTTTTAGCATGAAGTAGCTCGTCTTCGACGAGCTCGCTAAAAAGCTTTGCGTGCTCGTTTCCAAAAGTCGAGAGATTAAAGCTAAAATACGCGTATTGAAGCACGGCGCATATCTCGCCGTCCACGCCTGAGTAGAGGTTTTGCAGCAGCCCTTGATAGTATGAATTGGGTTTTAGCCGACTAAATTTTGGATAGGACGCACTTAGCTCATATTCTTTCACATGATTATATATGAAAAACGAGTAAAAATTGCGCCTTAAAAAGTCTTTAATTTAATTTTGTTTTGTTATATAATAATGTCATGAAGCTAGAGGATAAAATCAGGGCTCTGCCGACAAACAGCGGGGTCTATGTCATGAGGGGCGAAACTGGCGAGGTCATCTATGTGGGCAAGGCTAAAAACCTCAAAAACAGAGTGACGCAGTATTTTAGAAAAAACTCCTCCCATACGCTCAAAGTCAAAGCCATGGTGGAAAAGATCTACGACTTTGACTATTTTATCACGCTCAGCGAAATGGACGCTCTCGCTCTTGAGAGCAACCTTATAAAAAAATATCAGCCCTTTTTCAATATCCTTTTAAAAGATGGCAAGGCTTTTCCGTACATAAAGATAAACTTTAAAGAAAAATATCCTAGGCTCGAAATTGTGAGGAAAATTAAGCGTGACGGCTCGAAATATTTTGGCCCATACTTTGCTGGAATTTCAGCAGGCGAAATTTTAAAGACCATCAGCTCGGCGTTTAAGATAAGGACGTGCAAACAGTCTCTCGAAAAGCCTCAAAAGCGCGAGTGTCTAAACTACTTTTTAGGGCTCTGCTCTGCGCCGTGCACGAGGAGAATCAGCGAGGAGGACTATAGGAAAATATTGGACGACGTCGTAGACTTTTTAAACGGCAACGACAATAAAATCGAAAAGATTTTGAAAGAAAAGATGAAAGCTGAGGCTGAAAAGGAAAACTTTGAAGTTGCGCTAGAGCTTAGAGAAAGACTCAAGATGATAGACAAACTCAAAGAGAGAGTTGTGGCAAACCTGCCTAAAGACCTCAGCCTCGACGTGTTTGCCTACGAGAGCGATGGGCTTTCGGGCGCCATCACAAACATGGTTGTGCGTGGCGGAAAAATCTTGGGTGTTTTAAACGTCAGCGTGATAGACGCCTCGCTCGACGAAGGCGAAGCGCTCTCTTCCTACATTATGCAGTACTACAAAAACGTGCTTGTGCCAAAAGAAGTTTTGGTGTCGGCTGAAATAAGCGGAGCTAGTGCGCTTGAGGAGTATTTGAAGACAAACATAATCTGCCCTAAAAAGGGTGTCAAACACTCGCTCGTCGAGATGGCAAGAAAGAACGCGCGCGAGCATCTCTCAAAGAGCCTCTCTAAAGACAAACAAAAGTTTAACCAAACTTTTGGTGCGCTTGAAAAACTCAAAGAGGCGCTCTCGCTCACTCGCCTGCCTAAGCGCATAGAGTGTTATGATATCTCAAAC
>CALVTI010000001.1 GCA_944361835.1 uncultured Clostridia bacterium | reverse complement strand
TCTTATTTTTTATTTCAAAAACAAACTAACGTAAAAGAAAAATGAAGAATGAAAAGTGAAGAAAGAAGAGTACAAACAAAAAAAACTCTCTGCCGAGAGTTTGTTTTTGTTTGGTGCGGATGACAGGACTTGAACCTGCATGGTTTCCCACTAGAACCTTAAGTCTTGCGGGCCGGCCATGGCGCCACAACCGGCGCTTCGCTCTCGGCTTTCGTCTGGGCCAGGAGCCTTGAATATCGCTTGTTTGCTCCTTTTCCCAAAAATGCTTTTGTCCGTCTTTGCATGCTGGGAGCATTTTCGGGAGCCCTGAGACCCGTGGCGGAATTGCCAGACGCCTATGGGCTATATTTTTTGGTGCGGATGACAGGACTTGAACCTGCATGGTTTCCCACTAGAACCTGAATCTAGCGCGTCTGCCAATTCCGCCACATCCGCATATGGCGAGAGTATACTCTTTTAGAGGTGGTTTTGTCAAGAAATTTCCCCTCTTGATTTTTGCCTGACTATTTGATATATTGTGGGCGTGGAGGAAAAATTATGGCAATGAACAACCGCCAGCTCTATGAATATGCTGTGCATATGCTAAACGGCGAGTGGCGACAAGGAAAGGCTGAGGCTCAAGAAAAAAAGGCGCTTTACAGTGACGCCAAAGACTCATATTTCAAGGCTATGAAAGAGTATGAACGGGCTGAGAGCATTGCCCTAGAGGGCGTAGACTCAAGAAGAAGAGAAGCACTAAGTGCTGTCGAGCACACAAACCTAAAATATGTTGAGATGAAATTAATAATCTCCGCCCTTGAGCCCGTAGAACAAAATGAAAAAGAGCAGTCAAACTGACTGCTCTTTTTATCCCACCTTAAAGGCGTTGACCGCCGTCATCATAGTGTCTTCGACGAGCCCGCTCGTCAGCCGATAGACCAAGATTTTGCCCTCACGCCTGTATGTCACCAAATTTTGGCTCTTTAAGATTTTGAGCTGGTGGCTGACTGTCGTCTGGTTTACCTCAAGGAGTTTTGAGAGGTCGTTTACACACATGTTGCTCATAGACAGACATGTGATAATCCTGAGCCTTGTGAAGTCGGCAAAATTTTGAAAGTAGTCCGCCAGTCTGCTTATTACGCTAGCTGGAGGCATAAACCTCAAAATCTCGTTTTTGCTCTTTTCGTCAAGTAATAAAAAATCACCCATGCTTTCACCTCTAACAGAGTTTTTTCATATATAGACACTGTACATAATTTGGTGAAAATATTCAAAGGCGTTTTCACTTGAAAATTAGAAGATAAAGTCTAATAAGGGAAAAATTTGTTGAAAGGAGGTGCAAATGAACTTTTCACAAGATATTTTGTTTGTACTACTGCTGTCCACCATAGCTCAAGCTACAAACACAGATCTAGCGACCAACACAAATTTCTTGCTTCTGCTTCTTTTAGCCCTGTCTGGCCAAAGTTCCAACTCTAGTTGCGGCTGCGGCTGCGGTTGTTCAAACTGTTCTCGCGGGCTAGTGTTCTAATTTCAAAAACTGAAGCTTTGATTTTATTTTTGTGAGACTATTGTCCACACTTTTAACATTTTTTCCAATAATTTCGGCAATCTGGCTATAACTCATACCTTTTAAATAGAGCGCAAGAACTCTCAGCTCGTGCTGGGAGAGAGCGCTCTTTATTTTTTTTGTAATCTCTAAAAAGTTTTCTTTGTCTATAAGTTTGTCGTCAGGCGCCTTTATTGGAGAAGGCAAGATAAACATAGCGTCGTCTTCCTCGCTGTCTTCGCTGGAGACGGTTATTCCGCCCTGAGGATTTAGAGATATGTAGTTGTTTAAAAATTGGTTTTTAGTTCTGTTTGCTGCTTTGACCGCGCTCTGGATTTGACGCTTTATGCAGAGATAGGCGAAGGTCTTAAAGCTTGTCCTGTTTGCGGACGAGTAGTTTTTACACGCCTTCATGAGGCCTATCATGCCCTCTTGAATGAGGTCTTCTTGCTCTGCCCCAACTAGAAAAAAACTACGAGAGACCGTGCTCACCAAAAACTTATACCTCTTTACGAGGGTAGAAAAAGCCTCTTCGTCTCCCGCTCTAAACTCTTTTATGAGTTCTTCATCACTTAGTTTTTCATAATTCATCTCTTTGCCTCAGTATTTCAAAAAGTACAACACCTGCAGCCACGCTAGCGTTTAAGGAGTTCACCTTTCCTCTCATACTGAGAGTGATGACTCCGTCACATTTTTCTTTAGTCAGCTTGCTTATGCCCTTGCCCTCGCTACCAATGACGACGGCTATCGGGCCCTTTAAGTTGGTCTTATATATATCGCTTCCGCCGAGCTCGCACGCATACACCCAAAGGCCTTTGGCCTTTAATTTTTCAATGATATTGTTTAGGTTTGCCACTCTGGCTATGAGCATATTGAGGCTAGCGCCTGCGCTGGTTTTTATAACCGTGTCATTTACACTGACGGCTCGGTCTTTTGGAATGACTATGCCGTGCACGCCAGCGCACTCGGCGCTTCTAATGATGGCGCCAAAGTTGTGAGGGTCTTCTATTCCATCCAGGAGCAAAACAAAAGGCAGCTCTTGCCTTTTTTCTGCAAGAGCTAAAATGTCTTCAACACTTGAGTAGGAAAAGTCCACCGTCTCGCAAGCTAGGCCTCTATGAGAGCCAAACTTCTTGTCCATGACCTCTTTGCTCAAAAACTCTATCTTTATCTTCTTTTGTTTGGCTTGGCTAATGATCTCGCTAAGCTCTCTATCTCTCTGCCCGCTGACAGCGTACAGTTTATTGATAGTTTTGTTTTCAAGCAAGGCTTGCCTGACGGCATTTTTCCCACTTATTATCATGCTTTGCTCCTTGTCAAAAGACATATTGGCTCAAAGGGCACAGGCTCTTTGTTTGGTTTTTCAAAAAAGTATAACTCTTCGCTACGCTCGATATAAAAGATATTTTTGACGAGTTTTGGCGCGATGCCTATTTGATAGGCTATGTAACTACTAGCCAAAAACTTTTTAAGAACTCCATTTATTATTGTAATTATAAACAAATTGACGGCGTAGTTGTCAAGCTTATAACAGTAGATTTGCCCGCTATTGTAGGTTATTGCAAGCGAAACGGCCACCTCAAGCACAGATATGCTGTCGCTCGAGCCCACATTTAGACAAACTCTGCCATAAGGCATGAGCTTGTGCTTTTTGTCAACGACTTGGCCAACATGGCAGCTTTTGTTTAAAAAGCTCTCTACGCCACTAATGATATTGTCTAAACTTACAGGCTCGACGCCAAGTTTTGCGTCCACCCTGCAGGCCCTGTCATACACGCTTCTATTTATCCTAAACTCTTCCATGAGCGCATTTAGAAATCGCTCTGTGGAAAAATAGTTTATGTTGTTTTTTCTTTTCATCCGCCCTCTTTTGCGAAAATTCGCCACGTGGCTATGATACAAAAAAACTCAGGGCTTGTCAATAGCAAGACCTAAGATAGCGAAGCTTCTAAAATCATCTCTAGTCTTGGGCTTTTTTGGAGATATAGATAGCCCACTAGCGCCTCAAACGACGTCGCCTGTTTATACACCTTTAGCTCGACATTCTTTGGCGCCTCATGGCTTTTGGAGTTTCTCGCTCTTCTCACTATGTCTAGCTCTTCCTCACTAAGGCTTGGAAGAAGTTTTTCGAGCGCGCTCGCTTGAGAAGAAGCTCTGCAATATTTTGAGCACGCGCTGTGAAGCTCTTTTGCTGAGATGGGCGAGAGCTTTTTTAAAAGAACTTCTCTCACGTAGAGCGTGTGCACGGAGTCGCCTAAAAAGGCTAGGTTTAGCGGAGTGTATTCGTTCATTTCAGCGCCTCAATAAGCTCTTCTCTTTCGAGCTTTCTCTCCTCGCCCGTCTCCATATTTTTGAGCCCAAACACCCCGCTCTTTACTTCGTCTTCACCCACCACGATTATGTAAGGCACCTTAGCTCTATTTGCCCTGTTCATCTTGGCCTTAAAGCTTTTGTTAAAATAATACACCTCGTTTGGAATGTCGTTTTCTCTCAAGAAGCTCGAGAGCTCGAACGCCTCTCCCACTGTCTCATCAAACGGTATGAGCGCGACTTTAGAAAGTGTGCTTGCTCCAAAGGCGAGCTTTTGTTTTAAAAGGTCAAACACTCTCGACAGCCCCATGCCAAAGCCCACGCCAGGCATCTTGTCTTTTGAGAAGTAGGATGTGAGATTGTCGTATCTTCCGCCTCCGCCCACTGAGACAGCCTCACCCTCGAGATTGGCCTCAAAGACTGTGCCCGTGTAATAGTCGAGTCCGCGAATAATCCTCAGGTCAAACTCCACTCTGTTTTTTACATCCATAAACTTTAGGCTGTCAAGCACGGTTTCCATCTCCTCTAGCCCTGTCTTAAACACTTCGCTATTTATCTTAAGCTTCTTGAGCGCGCTTAAGCTGTTTTGATTTAAAACTATGTCAAGCACGCGCTCCGCCTTTTTGTCTATGCTAATAAGCTCTTTCCTTGCGCTCTCCTCGCCAATTTTTTCTAGCTTATCAAGCACTTGCGAAATCTCTTTAGCCTTCTCCTCTAGCCCCAGCTCTGCAAAAATTCCGCTCAAAATCTTTCTATTTGAAACCCTTATCACAACAGGGAGGTCCAAGTTTTTGTAAATCTGTGAAAGCACGCTGATGACCTCTGCATCGCTATAAAGGCTGAGCTCACCGTCACCAATTATGTCACAATCGCATTGATAAAACTCTCTAAGCCTGCCACGTTGCGCGCGTTCGCCCCTATACACCTTTCCAATTTGATATCTTCTAAAAGGAAAAGAGAGCTCGTTTTTGTGAAGCGCGACATATTTAGCAAGCGGAACTGTGAGGTCAAAACGCATGGTCATATCCGTGTCGCCTTTAGTAAACCTGTAGACCTGCTTTTCAGTCTCTCCCCCAGCCTTAGCGAGCAAAACTTCGCTCAGCTCCAAAACAGGCGTATCGAGCGAAACAAGGCCGTTTAGCTCCATCGTTTTTTTGACTGTATTCATCATTTTATCAAAAACTATCTGCTCATTTGGGAGCAGTTCTACAAAGCCAGCCAGCGTGCGAGGTGTAACTTGCATAAAAACTCCTTAACTTTTTTAAAAAGCCTATCATTTATCCACACTTTTGTCAATCAAAAAGCCCTTGCACAAATATACAAAAAAACATATTTTAGCCCACATTTTATAAGCTCAAAAAAAATAGAATATGTTGGGAAAGTGCATAACTTATCCACATATCCACATTTTGTTCACAATTTATAAATATTTTTTTTGTGCATAAGTATGCAACATTTGTCATATTATGACCAAACGGCCCAAGTTATCCACATATCCACAATGTTATAACCTCATAACTACTTTTCGCCAAATTTCGCAGAGTCAAGCAAACTTACTACCTAAATTCTTTATTTGAAGGCTTGGACGCCATAAAACTTATATGAGGCAAAATTTCTTTTAGGTTTTGGACGTCCCAGAGCTTTTTGGACCAGGCGTTTGGAATGGCGCCTATAGAATTGCTTGGATTTATGCAAAGTGTCTTACAGCCAGTCGTAGACACCCACTCGTCGTTTAGGCTGTTCCCGACAAAGACCACGTCTTTTGTCGAAATGCCCTTGAGCATGCAAAGACGCTCTATAAATCTAGCCTTGCCCTCAAAGTCATATTTTGTGCCCTTTATGCTCTCAAGTTTTCCATCTGCATCAAAGATCATCTTGTTTGCAGTGATGCTGTCAAAATATTTTACATTATCGCCCAAAACTTTGTATATGACGTCGCACACAGACCCGCTGACTATGTTTAGAGAAAGGCCTCTCTTCTTGCAAAGCCTAAAGGTGTCTTCCGCGCCGGGCATAAGCCAGGTCCATCTAGCAATCTTATTTACCATAGCCTTGTCGACTCCGCCCGCCTTAAAGACCTCACAGGTCAGGTCACACCACTCTTGATGAGAGATCTCTTTTCGCATAAAACGCCTATAGAGCTCTCTATATTTGCTGTCTTCGCCCACGCTCTCCCCTATCTCTTTCCAAAGCGCTCGCCAAACATTTGTGCTCTTGTATGTAAGCGTGCCGTCAAAATCAAAAACGATGGCTTTCATCATTAGTCTCCTTGACTCATGTAAAATTATGAGGTATAATAACACCCGAGCGCTCAAAAGTCAATATGCAGAGATGGTCGAGCGGTTTAAGGCACACGCTTGGAAAGCGTGCGAGGTCAAAAGCCTCCGGAGGTTCGAATCCTCTTCTCTGCGCCAAACAAAAAACGCACGACTTTTGTGGCGTTTTTTATTTTAATAAAGTTGCACGAAATTAAAGAGAATTAAAAAGCCGAGTGCGCCCGTGGTGAAAATTCCTTGAAGGCGTGAGAAGGCCATTTAAAATGAGAGTTATTCCCACAAACACAAGTGATGTCCCTAGCATAATATTCTCCTGATTTTTTTTATTATTTTTTGCTAGAAAAAAATATTTATTTATTTTAAAAATAATTTTTATTAAATAATGACTTAATAAATAATTAAGATATTTTTAGCAAATAATTAAAAAATGAATAAAAAATTTGAAAATTACAATAAAAAACGAGATTTTAATAAAACTAGCGAACCAAAAGGCAAAATTATTTCAAAAAATAAAAGTAAAAAAATTTTTGTAATTCAATATCATGAAGCTAAGCGAAAACACTACGACCTGAGACTCGAGCACGACGGAGCGCTAGTCAGTTTTGCCGTGCCAAAAGGCCCGTCCTTTAATCCGCGCGACAAACGCCTGGCTGTACACGTTGAAGACCACCCTCTCTCCTACGCGAATTTTGAAGGCACTATACCAAAGGGCGAATATGGCGGAGGCGGAGTTATGGTCTGGGACATGGGAGAGCTAGAGCCTCTTGAGGACTTTGATAAGGGGCTAAAGGCGGGCTCGCTGAAATTTCACTTGCATGGGCAAAGAGTTAAGGGCAAGTGGGCGCTTGTGAGAATGGAGGGCGAAAACTGGCTCCTTATAAAAGAAAACGACGAGTATGCTAAAAAGAGCGCTGGCATAAAGAGCTTTGTGACGAGCGTACTCTCAGGGCGCACGATGGCCGAGATTACTGGCGAGGCTATAAAAAATCCGTTTAGCTCGGTCGAAGTCGAACTAGCAAAACTTGTGAGTCGTGCGCCTAGTGGCAAAGCCTGGGTCTTTGAGGTCAAGTATGACGGCTATAGGATAGTCGCCTTTAAAGAGCAAGGCTCAGTCCGCCTAAAGACTAGAAACAATAAAGATTTTTATAGCAGAGAGCTCGCTAGTGCGCTAGAGAGTTTTGAACCCAAAAGAGCCTTTGTATTAGACGGAGAAGTCGTCGTAAGCGACGAAAGCGGAAAGACGGACTTTGGCGAGCTTCAAAGTTATATCAAGGGTAAGACAAAAGCTAAAAGCCTCAGCTATATGGTGTTTGACCTCTTGAGCCTTGACGGGAAGGACCTAAGACCCCTCCCGCTTTTTGAGCGAAAGGCGCTTTTAAAAAAACTGCTCTCCTCCGCCCCACCTAGCATAGTCTACAGCGAGCATGTCGTGGGGCAAGGCGAAGAGTGTTTTGAAGCCGCTAAAAAGCTAGGACTCGAGGGCATTGTAGGCAAGCGAGCAGGGTCTAGTTATAGGGCTGGCCGTGGTGAAGACTGGATAAAGCTCAAGTGTTACAACTTGCAGGAGTTTGTCGTGGGAGGCTTTATCAGGTCAAAAAAGAAAAGTGGGCTGAGCTCGCTACTACTAGGCGCATATGAAGAGGGCGAGCTCGTCTTTGTAGGAAAAACAGGAACAGGGTTTAAAGAAAGCGATTTTAAAGAGCTGGAAAAAAAGTTTAGGCCACTTGTACGAAAGACGAGTCCGTTTAAAGAGGCGCCCAGCCTAAAGAGCGGCGAAGACGTGGAGTGGCTAACGCCAAAACTCATAGTCGAGGTGCAGTTTGCAGAGTTTACCTCAGGCGGACTCTTAAGGCAAGCTAGTTTTAAGGGCCTAAGAGAAGACAAATCGCCAAAGAGCGTGAGTGTGGAGGAGCCTGAGATAGAAATAACGAGTCCCTCGAGGTTAGTCTTTAGCGATGAAAAAATCACCAAGCTAGACGTCTTAAACTACTATATGGCTGTAAGCGAGCGCATGCTGAAGACTGCTGGCGGAAGGCTTTTGAGTGTAGTGAGGTGTCATGATGGGGCAGAAAAAGAGTGTTTTTTCAAAAAACATCCCCAGCCAAATTCAAAGTATATAAAGATAAAACAACTTAGGGAGTCAGGCGGAGAAAAAGAGCCTTACTTTTTCGTCGTGGGCAAGACTGGGCTCATGAGCGAAGTGCAGATGGGGACTATAGAATTTCATATTTGGGGAAGCAAAGCAGAGAGCGTAGAGAGGCCTGACCTCATGGTCTTTGATTTAGACCCTGACAGCAAGCTTGGATTAGACAAAGTCAGGCGCGGAGTTCGCGACCTCAAGAGCGTTTTGACTACTCTTGGGCTTGTGAGCTTTTTAAAGACAAGCGGAGGCAAAGGTTATCACATTGTTGTGCCCTTTAAAAAATGCAAAAACTGGGAGACCTTTCACGACTTTGCTAAGAGCGTAGCGCTTCTTACGGAGAGAAAGTGGCCAGACCGGTATACGAGCAATGTAAGAAAAGAAAAAAGAAAAGGCAAAATCTTTATAGACTTTGCCAGAAATGCTAGAGGTTCGACGAGCGTCGCGCCATATTCGCTCAGGGCAAGGCCTGGAGCCAAGGTCTCCATGCCCATAAAGTGGAGCGAACTTGAGAGCGTAAAGCCAGACGGAGTAGATATGTTTGAAGCCTTAGAGAGGCTCAAAAAGGCCGACCCTTGGAAAAAGATGTACACGCTAGAGCAAGAGCTCAAGTGAACTATTCGTTTGGAGTTTGGTTTTCTACATTGTTTGGCTCTACCACTTTTGCCTCAGCATAGATTACTCCTCCCTGCTGAGCTTTGAGCTCTTTATAAAACTCGGCTCGCGTCAAGTTTATATATGGAGTCAGCCAAATATACAGTATTCCAAGTGTCAAAATGGCTAGTAGATGCCAACCTATAAAACTCAGGTCGAGCACAAAAAGTTTGGCTTTATTGCCGTCCATCATCTTTCTGCTTTCGGTTATGGCTGTGTTGCCGTCCATGCCTGGGTTGTCGACCAAAATATAATAGGTCATAGCGTAGGAATAGGACTTTACAATTCCTGGAATAAGGAAGAGTAAAGACCACAAAAAAATGAAAACATATTGCAGTAGACCTGCCACCATGCTGCTAGTAAAACTTTTACTAAAGCCGTCAAAAAGAGTCTCGAGCTTTGCCTCTCTAGTTCGGGAAATCTGGAGGAAAAAAGCTGTGTATCCAAAGGCTACTACGCCAAGAAGAATTATGCCGACCGCCGTCATGCCAAGAAGGCCCACAATAGCCCCGTATATAATCATGGCGACTATACTCATCCCAAGAGTCGAGCTCAAATTTTCTTTTGCTCTTTGTTTTAAAACTGCCCTGTTCATACCTCTCCTTTTATCATATTAAAACTACAACAAGTCCACAAAAAGGTCAAGCTTTTTGCTGGTCACAACAAAATTTGTTTGCCTTTATCTCACCTTTTATTATATATTTTATCTAAAATAAGGAGAAATATGATAAGCATTGAAAAGCTAAAACATCTTGCTGAGCTTTCCGCACTTGAGCTTAAAGAAAGTGAGCTTGAAGACATGAAAAAAGACTTTGGCGAGATAATGAAGTTTGTTGACCAAGTAAAAGAGGCAGAGATTGAAGAGGGCTCTTCCTATGAAGACATCTGCGAGCTAGACGAGCTGAGAGAAGACAAAGTAGAGCCTAGCATGGAGAGAGAAAAAATATTAAAAAACGCTCCAGAGCGAGACGAGAGCACTTTTTTAGTGCCAAAGGTGGTGGACTGATGGACATAACAAAGCTTGGAGTAAAAGAGATAAAAGAGCGCCTTGAAAGAAGAGAATTTAGTTGTGAACAGCTGGTGAAGGCTTTTATAGAAAACATAGAGAGGTTTGAGGGCAAAAACGCAGTTGTTGAAGTGTTTAGCGATGCGCTTGATAAAGCTAGAAGCGTAGACGAACAAATAAGGCTGGGCATAATGGAGGGAGAGCTCGCTGGCGTGCCTATCATCATCAAGGACAACATTTTAAAGGAGGGCAAAAAGGCTAGTTGCGCCTCAGCTTTTCTAAAGGACTTTGTCAGCCCATACACCTCGACAGTTGTTGAAAAACTTGAGAGAGCGGGCGCTATAATTTTGGGCAGGGCCAACATGGACGAATTTGCCATGGGTGGCTCAAACGAAAAGTCTGTCTACGGAGCTTGTAAAAACTCAAGAAGCGACTCAAAAGTCGCTGGCGGCTCTAGTGGCGGAAGCGCAGTTAGCGTTGCGCTCAATATGTGTGCGTGCGCGCTCGGCACTGACACAGGCGGATCTGTAAGACAGCCTAGCTCCTTTAACGGCGTGGTTGGGCTCAAGCCGACCTACGGCCGAGTTTCGCGCTATGGAGTCGTGGCGTTCGCCTCCAGCCTTGACCAAGTCGGGCCTATCACAAAAACTGTTGAAGACAGCGCGCTCATGCTCAAAGTTCTCTCTGGCAAAGACGAACATGACCAGACCTCGCTCAATGCATATGTGCCAGACTTTAGCCAGTTTATAACAGGCAGTATAGAGGGCGTTAGGGTCGGCGTGATTAAAGAGCTTCTGGACATAGTCAAGACTACAAAGTATTATCCAAACTTTAATAGACTACTTGAGTTTTTGAAAGCCAACGGCGCTAGCGTAATTGAGCTGAGTATAAAAAACTTAAAACTCGTTTTGCCAGCTTACTACATCATAGCTCCTGCAGAGGCAGCTTCAAATCTTGGTAGGTTTGACGGGATCAAATACACTACTAGAAGCAAACAGGCTGGTGACATAACCGAGCTTTACGCCATGAGCCGAACTCAAGGCTTTGGCAAAGAGGTCAAAAAGCGTATTATGCTTGGAAACTATGTCCTCTCTAGCGGATATTATGACGCATATTACAAAAAAGCAAAGAAGCTTCAGCTGGAGATAGACAAGAGCCTAAACGAAGCCTTTAAGCTCTGCGACGCCATAGTCATGCCGACGACACTAGGCGAAGCCTTTGAGCTCGGCGAGATGAACAGCGACCCTATAAAAATGTATAAAGAAGACATCTTTACAGTCCTAGCAAACATCACAGGCCTGCCTGCCATTTCCGTGCCGTACTCTAAGGGAGAAAATATGCTTCCGCTCGGCGTTCAGGTGCTGTCTAAAAAGCTCTGTGAGGGAGACCTGTTTAACCTCGCTGATTTTATAGAAAAAAATTATATGGAGGCAAAATATGAATAAAGATTATGAAGTGACCATTGGCCTCGAAATCCACGCCGAGCTAGACACTCAAAGCAAGGTCTTTTGCTCGTGCAAAAACTCTTTTGGCGCTGAGCCAAACACAAACTGCTGTCCAGTCTGCACAGGCATGCCAGGCGCCCTTCCCGTCCTAAACAAAAGAGCCGTTGAGCTGACTATTATGGCAGGGCTTGCGTGCGACTGCGAGATCTCAAACTACGCAGTCTTTGAAAGAAAAAACTATTTCTACCCAGACCTCAGCAAGGCCTATCAAATAAGCCAGCTTGAAAAGCCCATCTGCGTGGGCGGAGGAATTAGGCTCTCAAGCGGAAAGTTTGTCAGGCTAAACAGAATTCACTTAGGAGAGGACGCGGGCAAGCTCATTCACGAATTTGACCAAACTCACATAGACTACAACCGCGGTGGCGTCCCGCTCATCGAAACAGTGACCGAGCCAGACCTTTCGTCGGCCGAAGAGGCTGTCGAGTTTGTCAATAAACTCAGGGACAACTTTATCTTTGCTGGCGTGGCTAAATGCAGGATGCAAGAAGGCGGAATGAGGTGTGACGTCAACCTCTCTGTGAGAAAGAAAGGCTCGCCTCTTTTAGGCACAAGGACGGAGATGAAAAACCTAAACTCTTTCAAAGCCATTCAAAGGGCGATAGAGTATGAGGCAAAGAGGCAGATAGAAGCGCTTGAGCGCGGAGAAAAAATCGTTCAGGAGACGAGAAAGTGGGACGACGAAAAGGGCGTCAGCCTCTCCATGCGCTCCAAAGAGGACTCAAACGACTATCGCTATTTCCCTGACCCAGACCTTTTGACTGTCAAAATTCCAGAGCTCACTGTGCAAGAGCTGAAAAAAAAGCTTCCGCTCTCGCCAGAAAAGAGGAGAGAGCTTTATATAGAAAGTTATGGCCTGCCACAATACGACGCAAACCTTCTCACCTCTTCTAAAGAAATAAGCGACTTTTTTGACGCGTGCGTCGCCCTCTTGAAGGAGCCAAAAGAATTTTCAAACTGGATCATGACTGAAATAATGAAGCTCTACACTGAAGAGGTAGGCATTTTGATCTCCGCGCAAAACCTCGCCAAAATAGCCGAGCTTATCCTCACCAAAAAGATTACTCGCCAAAACGGCAAACAGCTGTTTTACGAAATTTGGAACGAGGGCGGAGATGCGCTCGAGCTGGCAGAAAAATATGGCATGCTCAGCTCCATAACCGAAAGCGAGCTTGAGGGCATAGTAAAAAAGCTTATAGCTGAAAATGCTAAAGCTTTAGAAGATTATAAATCTGCGCCTGACAAGGTAATAAAATTTTTCATTGGTGGCGTAATGAAAGAGACCAAGGGCAAAGCTGACGCTCAGCTAGCCCGAGAGCTCATCTTGAGAGAGCTAGAGAGGTAGCTCACTCATCACAAAGACAATAAATAAAAATATTCGAGCATATATTACAAAAACGATAAATTTTGAGCAAAAAAATAAAATTTTGTTAAATTCCCATCAATTTTCTCCTTGTTTTGTTTCGACACAAAAATCTATAATCAGCTCAGCAAAAATAAAAAAAGACAAAAGGAGATAAAAATGGAAAATAAAAATCAAATAATTTCAAAAATAATGATTGAAATAGGTATAAAGCCAAATCTTGATGGTTTTAAATACCTTAAAGACAGCATAATGGAGAGCCTAAACAACCCGAGCCTCGTCCACAACATGACAAAGGGCCTCTACGCCAAAGTCGCCTCTCTAAATTCTTCTACTCCAGCCAAAGTCGAGCGCTCAATACGCACAGCTATAGACGCAGGATATATGGGAGGAAAACTTTCAAAACTAAACGAAATCTTTGGTGTGGAGTATATCAGCAAATACGAAAAGCCATCAAACGGCAATCTCATCGCCTTCATGGTGGATAGACTGCTCTGCGCATAAAAGACATAAAAGTGCCATAACATAAAGTTATGAGTGTTTGGCTTGCCCTACTTTTTGGGATAGTTCAAGGAGCGACTGAGTTTTTGCCCGTGTCTTCCAGCGGGCATCTTGTGCTTCTAAACAAGATTTTTGGCATAAGTGAAGACTTTTTGGGTTTTTCCATCCTGCTTCACATAGCCACGCTCTTTGCCGTCTTTATAGTGCTGTGGAAGCCCATTTGGAATCTTTTGAAACACCCTTTTTCAAAAAAAGCGCTCATGCTCTATCTCTCAACGCTTCTTACGCTCGTCGTCGTGTTTGCCTTTAAAGAGTTTTTTGAAAGCTCGTTTGGAGGAGAGCTGCTGCCTGTGTGCTTCATGCTCACGGCGCTCCTGCTAATTTTGACAGAATATTTTGCCAAAAAGCGAGGCTCGCCGTTTGGCTTTAAAAACTCAGTCTGGGTGGGCCTTGCGCAAGGCATAGCTGTTTTGCCTGGGCTCTCTCGAAGCGGAACGACTATCTGCGCAGCGGTCCTAAGTGGAGCAAACAAAGAAGAGAGCGCTGAATTTTCGTTTATACTCAGCATACCAGTCATTCTGGGCTCTATGCTGTTTGAAATTTTAGAGGCCTCTAACGCAGGCACGCCTCTCTTTGACGTGGGCGTAGCGCCTGCCATTATCTCTTTCTTTAGCGCCTTTATAGTCGGGCTTCTCTCCGTCAAATTTATGCTAAAGGTAGTAAAAAAGGCAAAGTTTTTGCCCTTTGCCATATATCTAGTTTTGCTTAGTTTTATCTGCCTTATCTTTATTTAGACATGTTTGTCTCGAGATAGGTCGAGGCCGAGGTGGCGGCGATAGCTCCGTCACTCGAGGCCGTCGTGAGCTGTCTCACCTTTTTTACTCTGCAGTCGCCTGCCACAAAGAGGCCAGGCGTCTTTGTGCACATGTTTTCGTCTGCCACAAAATATCCGCCGTCGAGCTCGGCGAGCTCACTAAACGCCTCATTGTTTGGCACTTGGCCTATGGCGACAAACAGCGCCTGAGTCTCCACGGTGAATTTAGAGCCGTCGTTTTTTTCAAAGACGAGCGCAGAGAGCTCATCCCCGCCTTTGAGCTCTATGAGCCTTGAGCTATGCGTGATAAAAATGTTGGGCTTTTTTAAGACGGCGCTCTCGAGCTCCTTGTCGCCAAAAAATCTGTCAAAGAGCGTGATGAGCTTTACGCTCTTGCAGTAGGACGAAAGCAAGAGCGCGTACTGGAGAGCCGTGTTGGCGTCGCCAATGAGCACAACGTCTTTGCCCTCATAAAACGCCCCATCGCACAGCGCGCAATAGCTTATGCCGTGGCCTATGAGCCTGTCTTCGCCCTCAAGCCCAAGTTTTCTATGCACGACGCCCGTGGCGAGAATGACCGCTCTTGACTCAAGCGTCTCAAACTCAGTCTCAACTTTGAAGACCTCGCCCACTTTCTCTACTCTCTTCACATCTCCAAACTTAAAGACCGCGCCCTTTTCTGTGATTTGGTCAAAGAGCCTGTCGGCAAGTTCTGTGCCTGAGATAGACTTTATTGTAGGAAAATTTTCTACTCTCGGCGACTCGGCTATCTGCCCGCCTATGTTGTTTTTTTCAAGCACTGTCACGCTCTTTCCGTTTCTAAGAGCATAGAGAGCGGCTGTCATTCCAGCCACCCCTGCTCCTACGACTATTATATC
This sequence comes from uncultured Clostridia bacterium, assembly GCA_944361835.1. Taxonomy (GTDB): domain Bacteria; phylum Bacillota; class Clostridia; order Christensenellales; family UBA1242; genus Caccopulliclostridium. The sequence goes on along the minus strand of CALVTI010000001.1, from coordinate 10,488 downwards.
TGTCATCTTATCTCCTAGCCAGCTCTATATATCTATTTATTTCGCTTGCGTTGTCGTATCTGTCATAACCTGCACCGTTTGGCACTAAGAGCGTAGGCGCTTTTTTAATGCCGTACTTTTCAGTGAGAGCTCTCTCCTCTTCTGCGTCGATAGGCTCATAGGCGATATGCGCATTGTTTAGAAGCATCTTGGCCATTTTGCAGTTTGGGCAAGTCTTGGTCGTGAAAAGCAAAAGCTCGTTTCCACATTCCTCGCCGTGACAACCCTCTTCAACTTGTTCGTCTGTGTTTCTCTCATGCTTTAGATGAGAGCTCGCGATATCATACTCGACTCTGTCTTTAAACTCTTGAGCCTTGCCGTCGTTCCAGTTTTGGATAGGCCTGTAGTAGCCTGTAATTCTGCTGTAGACCTCGGTCTTTTCATGGCAGTCTGGACACTCATACACTTCGCCTGTGATATAGCCATGGTTTTTACAAATAGAGTAAGTAGGCGAAATCGTGTAGTATGGCAAGTGATAGTTTTCAGCTATCTTCTTCACAAGGTCTGCTGTCGTCTTCCAGTTTTCGAGTTTTTGACCAAGGAAGGCGTGGAAGACTGTGCCTGAGGTGTAGAGAGTTTGGAGCTCGTCTTGAATGTCTAGCGCTTCAAAGATGTCTGCTGTGTAGCCTACTGGAAGGTGTGAGCTGTTTGTGTAATATGGAGTCTTGCCCTCATTTGCTGTGATGATGTCAGGGTATCTCTCCTTGTCGTGTTTTGCAAATCTATACGCAGTAGACTCAGCTGGAGTCGCCTCAAGATTGTAGAGGTCGCCATACTGCTCTTGGTAGTCAGACAGCCTCTCTCTCATGTGGTTTAACACTTTCTTTGTAAACTCCTGAGCCTCTCTATGCGTCATATCAGCTCTCAGCCACTTGGCGTTTAAACAGGCTTCGTTCATGCCCACAAGGCCTATTGTCGAGAAGTGATTGTTGAAAGTGCCGAGGTATCTCTTGGTGTACGGATAGAGCCCTGCTTCGAGGAGCTTAGTTATGGTATCTCTCTTTATTTTGAGCGACCTAGCCGAAAGGTCCATGAGTTTGTCGAGCCTGTCAAAAAACTCATCTTCAGTCTGCGACTCATAGGCTATCTTTGGCATGTTTATGGTCACAACGCCCACAGAGCCCGTACTCTCGCCACTGCCAAAATATCCGCCCGACTTCTTTCTCAGCTCTCTAAGGTCAAGGCGAAGCCTACAACACATACTTCTCACGTCGCTAGGCTCCATGTCGCTGTTTATGTAGTTTGAAAAGTATGGCGTGCCGTATTTGGCTGTCATCTCAAAGAGAAGCTTGTTGTTTTCAGTCTCAGACCAGTCAAAGTCTCGAGTTATGGAATAGGTAGGGATAGGATATTGGAAGCCTCTTCCGTTTGCGTCGCCCTCAATCATGATCTCTATAAAGGCTTTGTTTACCATGGCCATCTCTTTGACGCAGTCTTTATACTTAAAGTCTTGGTCCTTGCCTCCTACTATGGCTGGAAGCTCAGCCAGATCTTTTGGCACAACCCAGTCTAGAGTTATGTTTGTAAACGGAGCTTGCGTGCCCCACCTAGATGGAGTGTTGACGCCGTAGACAAAGGATTGGATGCACTGCTTTACCTCTTTATAGGAGAGGTTGTCGACTTTTACAAAAGGAGCTAGATATGTATCAAACGACGAGAAAGCTTGCGCGCCCGCCCACTCGTTTTGCATAATGCCCAAAAAGTTTACCATTTGGTTACAGAGCGTCGAAAGGTGTGAAGCTGGCGAAGAGGAGATTTTGCCTGGTATTCCGCCCAGCCCCTCGCGTATGAGCTGTTTGAGTGACCAGCCTGCGCAGTAGCCTGTCAGCATGGAGAGGTCATGAATGTGAATGTCGCAGTTTCTGTGCGCCTGACCTATCTCTTTGTCATAGACGTCGTTTAGCCAATAGTTTGCTGTCATGGCGCCTGAGTTGCTAAGAATTAATCCGCCGACAGAATAGGTCACGGTGGAGTTTTCTTTTACTCTCCAGTCGCTAAGCTTAAGGTATTTGTCTATTGTGTTTTTGTAGTCCATGAGAGTCGAGTCTATATTTCTTATCTTCTCTTGATTTTTTCTATAGAGAATATAACACTTAGCCACGTTCTCATAGCCGTTTTTCATGAGCACCTTTTCGACAGTGTCTTGAATGTCCTCGACGGTAGGAAGTCTATCCTCAAACTTCTCCATTAGCTCGAGCTCTGTAATTTTAGCGAGCTTGCGACAGTCTCTCACGTCGCCCTCCCCCAGCGCCATCATGGCCTTTACAATGGCGTTTTCAATTTTGGTTATGTCATAGTCTACGACTCTGCCATCACGCTTAATGATTTTATCCATAAGTTTCTCCTTTTTCATGTTTGACTCCATGATAGCACTACACAACATATTGTGTCAAACGATTTTTGCAAATATTATATGTTGTGGTTTTGAAAAAAATTTGAAATTTCAAAAGTGGTTATTTTTTCATACATAAACACTGGCTTAAATAAAGAAAAAACGCCCCCAAAAAGGGCGTAAAATTTGTTTTAAAAATTTTTTAATTTCTTCCGCAACAGTTTTTATATTTCTTCCCCGAACCGCATGGACAAGGGTCATTTCGGCCTACTGTCTTTTTGCTCTCAGTCTTAGAAGGGCCACTCTCTATAACCTGAACAGGCTGGTAAGTCGGTTGTGGAGGCGCTTTTTGCACGTCTATTTGAGCGTTAAGTAGAAGCGAGCTTGTGTCTTCTCTTATTCTTGCAACCATGTTGTCAAACATCTCAAAACCCTCGCGCTTGTAGGCCACAATAGGGTCTTGGTTTCCGTAAGCGCGGAGTGAAATTTCGTTTTTGAGTATAGTCATCTGGTCTATATGGTCTATCCAAAGCGTGTCCACGACTTTTAAGAGGATATATCTCTCAAAGCCTGAGTATTCCATGCCATAGGATTTTACGAGCTCAACTTTCTCATCATATTTTGCATAGATGACCTTCAAAATCTTCTCGATGACTTCCTCAGGGTCACAGTCTTCTACAAACTCTTTAGTCACAAGGTTTGTGCCCTTAGGAAAGAGCTTGTCCTCGAGCGCTCTGTTGAGAGGCTCTAAAACCCACTCAAAGTAAGGTTTGTTTATGTCAAGATAGTTGTTTACAAGCTCTGCGACATAGTCTGGGAACATGTTCATAATCTGCTCGTGAACATCTTCGCCCTCCAATACTTTATTTCGCTCACCGTAGATGATTTCTCTTTGTTTGTTCATGACATCGTCAAACTGGAGCACTGTCTTTCTAGAAGCATAGTTTTGGCTCTCTATACGCTTTTGAGCTCTTTCTATTTGACGAGAGAGCATTCTCATTTGAAGAGGAGTGTTTTCGTCTACTTTTAAGAGCGAAGCTACCTTTTGAAGCCATTCGCCAGCAAATCTCCTCATGAGGTCATCTTCAAGTGAGATAAAGAAGATGCTTGAGCCAGGGTCGCCTTGACGAGCGGCACGACCGCGGAGCTGGTTGTCGATACGCCTAGACTCGTGACGCTCCGTGCCCACTATGTGCAGGCCTCCTAGTCCTGCGACTTCGACCTTTTCTGCGTCCGTCTTTTTCTTGTAGCCCTCATAGAGTTTTCTATATTCGTCTCTCGCTCTCTCCATCTCCTCGCTGAGGTCGCTAGCAAAAGAAGTGGCGTTTGAGATCTCGTCTTCAGTGTAGCCCTTTTCTCTCATCTCTTTCTTGGCCATAAACTCTGGGTTTCCGCCAAGAAGTATGTCTGTACCACGGCCTGCCATGTTCGTGGCGATGGTCACGGCTCCCTTTCTGCCCGCCTGGGCGACGATCTCACTCTCCTGTTCGTGGTTTTTAGCGTTTAGGACGACATGCCTTATGCCTGCTTTTCTAAGCGCATTAGAGAGGAGCTCACTCTTTTCAATGGTTATAGTTCCTATCAAAATAGGTCTGCCGAGCTCGTGTTGCTCCTTGACCTCTTCGACTATGGCGTTTATCTTACCGTTTTCGGTAGTGTAAACAATGTCTGTATAGTCTATCCTCTTGTTTGGAAGGTTTGATGGAATGGTCACAACGTCGAGGTTGTATATTCCATTAAACTCCGTCTCTTCTGTCTTGGCAGTTCCTGTCATGCCAGAAAGTTTATGGTAAAGCCTAAAGTAGTTTTGGAAAGTGATGGTGGCGTAGGTCTTGTTTTCGTCTTTAATCTTGACGCCCTCTTTGGCCTCAATGGCTTGGTGAAGCCCGTCGGAGTATCTTCTGCCCACCATAATTCTGCCTGTAAACTCATCGACGATCAAAACCTCATCGTCTTTGACGATATAGTTTTCGTCTTTTTTCATAATGTAGTTTGCCTTTAAGGCATTCATAATGTAGTGGTTGAGCTCAATACAGTTTACATCGGCAAGATTGTCAACTTTAAAGAACTTTTCAGCCTTTTCGTTTCCAGACTCTGTGAGGTGAATGGTCTTGAGCTTAGGCTCTATCTCAAAGTCTTCCTCTTTCTTGAGCGTCATGACAAACTTCTGCGCTGAGTAATATGAGTCGCTCGACTTCATGCCACGACCGCTGATGATGAGCGGAGTCCTCGCCTCGTCTATCAAAATGCTGTCCACTTCGTCCACGATGGCAAAGTTATGCTCACGCTGAACGCGGTTTTCTTTCTTCACCACAAGGTTATCTCTAAGGTAGTCAAAGCCGAGCTCGTTGTTTGTGGCGTAAGTTATGTCACAGTTATACGCCTCGCGCTTTCTAGGCTCTTCCATACCGCTGAACGCCACGCCCACGGTAAGCCCCAAAAATCTATGCACCTTGCCCATCCACTCGGCGTCACGCCTAGCAAGATATTCGTTTACAGTTACGACATGCACGCCTTTGCCAGTGAGCGCGTTTAAATACGCTGGAAGCGTCGCTACAAGCGTCTTTCCCTCACCAGTAGCCATCTCGGCAATTCTGCCCTGATGGAGCGCTATTCCGCCCATGACCTGAACGAGAAAGTGGCGCATATTGAGCACTCTCGCCGCCGCCTCTCTAACTGTGGCATAGGCGTCCACCAAAATGTCGTTTAGCGTCTCGCCGTTTTTGAGCCTTTCTTTTAAAAGCGGAGTCATCGCCTTTAGCTCCTCATCGGTCTTGGCTTTAAACTCCTCTTCTTTAGCAAGGACCTCTTCGGCCTTCTTTCTAAGTTTTTTAATGCTAGTGTTTGAAAATAGTCCCATTTTGTCTCCTAATCTAAAATCTCTTAAGAATATATACTAAAGCTAAAAAAAAAGCAACAAAATAAAGCACATTCTCCCTCCAGCCTCTCTCCTAAAGTGAAAACTTTGTCAAAAAAGAATTATTGACTAAAAGAAACTTATGTGTTAATATATTTATTAGGAGAACAATATGGAAAGATTTAGTGATATAGAATTTATCGGCGAGGGCCTCGCTAAGGCCTATGTGATGAAAAAGAACAGATATTATCTCGTCGACCTTGAGCATGAAATAGTGTCAAGTACGCCATATATTTCGATAGGTAATGTCTATGGTGGCACTTTCATCGCCAGCAAAGAAAAAGGAGTAGACTTGCTTCTAAACAAAAACGAAGAAGAGCTCTTTAGAGCGCCTAAGATTTATGCAAACGACGGCAAGCGCTGTGTGTTTTTGCAAGATGACGGCCGTCTAGGCATGGGCAGACCTACTTTTGGGCAGAGAGCTGTAAAAGAGTTTGACAAAAAATATAAGTTTGAGGGAGTGACCGAAAACGGGCTCGTGTGCCTTTCAAAAAGAATTAGGGCTGGTCGAAAAATGAAATATCCTTCTGACTACACAAAAGACACCTTCTTTATAGACAAAAACACAAAGCTCGTCATTGGTCAAAGAGAAGTTAGGCACGCCGCTAGTTATTTTGGCGACCAAAAACACACTCGCCTAAACTATATCCTAAACCAAGAAGTTTGCGAAGACGCAAAAGCTAAAGAGATTATGAAGAATGCTGAAGGCTACAATAGAAAAATTGATACCTCTTTTAAGAAAGAACTTGAGAAAAACCGCGAAGAGTTCTTGCTCTTAAAATCACAGCTCGATCAAGCCGAACTTGAAAAGTAAAATAAAGAAAAGAAGCCATGGGGGAGCTTCTTTTCTTTTTTATTATACCTTATAGCGAGAGGTCATTTGAGGCCAGAATTAAAAAAATAAGAAAACGCCAGAAGTTTTACACTTCTAGCCTTGAATGGTATATTTAGACTAAACTGGCGGAAGCGGTGGGAATGTAAATCGATTCATATAGCTTCAAAATAGTCACTATCAATTCGCTTTACATAAAAACATCTTTCCGTACTAACTCCAACATTATATTCAAACATAAGTTCAACTAGTTTTGGACCATCAATTAAGATTATTGAAGTATCATTTCTTGGTTTATATTCAATTGCCTCTCTAGTAAAGCTTGAAGTTGTAATAAATATCCCTTTTCTTGCTCCTTGACCCGCAAGTGCCCCGACGAATTTTTGAATCTCCGGTCTTCCTACAAGGTGCCCTTTTTGCCATCGTTTTGCCTGGATGTAAATTGTGTCTAGACCTAGTTTATCTTCTTTCACTAGGCCATCTATTCCTTCGTCGTTAGTTCTTTTTGTAGCACGCCCTGCATCTTCAATGCTACCACCATAACCCATTGAAACAATTAAATCTATAACAAGTTGTTCAAAAAAGTCTGGCGTTTGTTCTATAACTTTATTCAGCAAATCGTCACATACACTTTTCTTTATTAATTCATAGTAAGCTATCATTTTTTCAGAAGGAGTTTGAAACTCTTTCTCATTGTCAGCAGGTAATTCATTTTTAGTTAAATTATGTTTTGGTGATAAATTTTGGAATTCCAAAAAAGATTTATATTTTCTTAGATATTTAGAATTTAAGTTGGTTATATTCTCATCTACAACATTTTTGCCTTCTTTACTTATTTTATAATGAGCTCTTGACGGACTACTCAATAAACCTGCTTTTTTCAAATATGTTATTGCCCAACCAATTCGATTAATATATGTTGGTTCTGTTTGAGATGGAAGTTTTTCTTCAAGTTGTTTTTTTGTTAAATTAAATTCATTTGCAATATATTTGAAAATATCTCTTTTGTAATAAGTTTTTCCATCTGACAATAATTTTAAAATTGGAAACATAAATTCCTGATAACCCGGTACCGCCATCATTCCTCCTAATTAGAATTCTACTAATTATTTCTAAATTTTATCTTCAATATCATTCAAATATTCTTTATTTATAAATTTTTCAAACTCACCTAGATTCTTAAAATCTAAGTAATACTTGTCTCCTTCTTTTTTAAAACTCACGCTATCAATTCCTATTTCAAGTAAGTCATTATAACTTATTATTTTCCCGTAAGGTATTTTTAAAACATCTCGCAACAGCCATTTGCCCAAAGCTTTATTAGGATTTGACATTAATGCTTTACAATTTTCTTGGCAGAGTTTCATTGACATCTTTTGCCCATTTGGAAGAATTACATCAAAAGGAGTATCTCTTGGCGGGAAAAAACCTTCATACATCTCTCGTAGCACAGAATTAAATGGGATATAAACTTCATCATAATCTCTTGCTCTGCCTCCAGCGTTCCATTGATTGAGTCCACTTTTAGGAAAAATAACTTTTTCCCCATTCTTATAAGAGTATAAAGGAATAACTACGCTTTCTGAAAAATCTATAATAACATCTTCATTTGATATGGAAATTTTTCTTAAAGCTTCAATTGGGTCTGTTAAAATGTCAACCTTAATATAAGCAAAATACGTTTCAGTGATAAATCTTTTATATAATGTGCTTTTAGATACATCAAATTTATACTCTTCTTTATCATCTTTAAAAGTATATGTATGTTGAGATTCACTTATAAATTTGATTTTATCAATATTTATAGAATTCATTTTTTCTTCATACAAGAAAAACCCATTTCGATTTCTTACAATACAATGATATATTAAATCGTTAAGCCCATAAGCATTTTTGGTAAACTCTAATCTTTTATTTCTCAACTCTGCAATTTTTTTAATTTTTTCTATTCCCTTCAAATCACTATATAAAATTTGTTGACTATTAAATTCGGCTATTTTTTGTAAAGTTTTTTTATTACCCTCTGTAAAAGTCTTAATTCCAATTCCGTGACTCTTTAATTTTGCATCTGCAGAAACATCTGCTCTAGCCAAATTTTCAGCATCGAAATCAGCACAATATAAATTTTCTGTAACACGATAGTGCAATAACGGAATATCACTATCAGAAAAAAGCCCTGATAATGAACCTACTAATTTCAAATCTTCCAAATATTTTTTTACATCCAATTTATTATATTGTATATATTTTTTTGTAAAATCAACATTATTCTTCATTTAGAGCTCTCAAAATTTCTTTGGCAATTCTATAAATTATTTCTACTGAAACAGAATTGCCTGCTTGCTTATAGACTCTTGAATCACAAAGATCTTTAGGAATAATAAAATCCTTTGGGAACCCTTGCAAAAGTAAACATTCACGTGGTGTAATTTTTCTAATTCTATTTTTTGAATCCATAATAAGAGGAACATTATGCCCTCCCATCCCCATATTAGCAGTCAGTGTAGGACAAACTCCTGATTTGTTTTCACGTATGTACACTCTTCTAAATTGATAAATAGAATTTTTATTTTTTATATTCTCTATGAGTAAAGGATAACATTTCATTTGTACTGAATAGTAATACTTTTGATCAACATCTGAATCCCAATCAATAATTTTGTTTAAAGTATTTGTAAGCGGGATCTTATTCGGCCAAACAAACTTGTCCTTATCTTTTTTATATAAAAAAGCAACAACGTATAGCCTCTCTCTATTTTGTGGAATATTGCCATATTCACACGTATTTAATATTTTTTCTGTTACATGATAACCCAAATTTACTAATTCTTCTTTCACAAGTTTAAAAGTTTTACCATTATTATGACTATACAAATTTTTTACATTTTCTAAAAACACAACTTTAGGTAGCCTATTCTCTTTTTTAAATTCTTTCAATAATCTTATTATTTGAAAAAAAAGATTTCCTCGATCATCTTCAAAACCTTTTCTATATCCAGCAATAGAAAAAGGTTGACATGGAAATCCACCCGTCAAAATATCAATATTTTCTAAATCTTTAGAATGCAAATTGTTTATATCATCAACTATTAATTTTGTTGATTTATGATTAGCTCTGTAAGTTTTAGCGCAATATTGATCGATTTCATTTGCCCAAATTGTTGAAACTCCTGCTTTTTCAAAGCCTAAATCAATACCTCCAATTCCAGCAAACAGACTCCCTAATTTATATCTAGACATGTAAAACCTCCTATTTAAGTATAGCATGTTATATAGTAATAGAATAGCTATTTTAACAAAAATTTTAATGTGGTAAAAACTATAATTATATACAGTATTTAAATTGGCAGTGAGACGTATGCTTGGCTCGATATGAATAGAAGCCTTTTTAGGGCTTCTTTTTTTGTCTGGCGGAAGCGGTGGGATTCGAACCCACGAGCCCTTGCAGACTACCGCATTTCGAGTGCGGCTCGTTATGACCACTTCGATACGCTTCCACTTAGAGAGCATTGTAGCATAGCTTTTTATATTTTTCAAGCTAAAATGACCACAAAGCCTTTTTGAGGCTGCTCTTTTTTATACTACCAAGATAGTGAAAGCAAAATCGCTTGTCCCGTTTGTCAAAACTATTTCTATCTCGCCCGGCGCGATGACAAACAAAGATAGGTTGTTAAACGCGCAAGACGCTGACAATACATTTGACGCCGTGTAGCTTTTGAGAGTGAACTGAGCAGTTGTCTCAATGCCGTCTTGGCAAAGCGCAACTTCAAAAGATATGGCTAAAAAGCCTGAGTTTAAAGTCGCCACAAGGCCGTCACCAGAAAGTGAGACATTGCTTAAGTTTTTAAAAGTCAAAGAGTAGTCTGGCTCTGGAGGCTCAGGCTCTTTCACGGTGACTGTTATTTCTCCATAGAGCTCACCATTTAGATAGACCAAAACTTTAGCTTCTCCACCAGCTTCTGCCGTGACGACATTACCCTCTATGCTGATGCTGTCTCCACTAACTAGAAAAGACACTTCCTTTCTTATGGCATACACTGGAAGAGCAGTAGGCTCAAGTGTAAAACTCGCGCCTATCTCTAACTCTCTTGGCGACAAGTCTAGGTCTAGAGTTTGAGCTTTCACGCTGAGGACTTCTATAGTCAGTTCTACCGACTGGTCAAAAATATCGTTTGAAGAAATTTTTAACGTCGCCTTGCCTTCTTCTTTGGCCCTTATAACTCCTTCCTCTAAAGTTACGTTTTCTCCACTAAGCGAAATAATTCCATTTGTCTCTATAGAAAAACCTGAAAAAATATTATTTTCTGCTGCAATATTTTCATAATTTTCATCAATTAAATATAGATTTATTTTTTCTTCAATAATTAT